>CAZBJM010000125.1:0-2532 GCA_964492225.1 uncultured Methanosarcinales archaeon | reverse complement strand
ACTTCATTAAAAGAAAAATATATATACTTCATACACTAAATACAAGTAGCAGTGTAATCATTATTGGATTACGAGGTGACAATATGTCTGAAACAAGAAATTTTGTGTTAAGAGACAAGAAAGGCAATGAGCACGGAGTCTTCACTGGAAAACAGCCACGTCAGGCAGCTTTGAAGGTAGCCAACCGTGGAAAGGGAACAAAGGCAAAGCCAGAAGAGATTAGATTGCGTGAACGCGGCACAAAGAAGATCCACGTCTTCAAGGGATGGAGGGAGATGGTTGCGGCACCCAAGAACAAACCAGATTGGATGCCCGACAAGATAAACAAGCCATTCGTTAAAAAAGTGGGCATCGACAAATTGGACAAGATCTAAAAAGGATATGCCCATTGCATGGGTTACCCTTTTTATATTTCTTTTTATATTTATTTCATAAGCCCAGTTCCGCATTCTTATTCTTAAGTAACCCAAGTTTGACAGCTATCATTCATTTCAAAAAACGCGCGCCATTCCAACTAAATGTTCAAGCGCTGTCACGGCTTTCGCGCGCGCATGATCTCCCGCCACTTTGTCCAAACTGCACAAAACATACCATTAGGCGATACTTTGGCCGATGCCCGAAAGATTAGATAAAGAGTGCGAACTTGGATGAAACCAAAAAAAGAGATGGCAGTTCAACAAAAGAAATACAGTCAAACTTGGAATGTATCTCAAAACCGGGGATACATCCTGTTGTTATACATAAATAAGGAGGCACGCTTTAGATATGGCCCGGACCTAGGTCAAAACATGCACAGGGTAAAATGGCTTGGTAACTGTACATATGAAAACAGAAAAAATCTCATTTCGTAGGCTCATCTTAACAGGCAAGCTCGGGTTGTACTGGATCACTTATCCTTACCCTCTTCCAATCTCCCATGCCTGCGGTCTATCTCATCCATCATATCCAGCATTTTACGTATAGCTGTCCTTATTGCATCAGCCTGTGATACGAACTTCTTATCGTTGCCTACATGGCGATTCAGGTCCTCAAGGAGTTCCTGGGGGATGTCAAGACTTACTTTTGGTATGCTCTCACCTCAGAAACGTAATATGCTTAAGAGATAATGAGAAAAGATCATGCGAGCCGGAAGGGATTCGAACCCTTGGCCGATGGATTAAGAGTCCATCGCTCTACCTGGCTAAGCTACCGGCCCGCGCTGCGTATCTGACTAAGCGAACCCTTCATAGGTATTGACCGGATTTAAACGTTTCGGTTAAAGGGGCCGAAGTGCCCACTATGGAACATTCAGATGCCTTCGTAGGTATGTTTCATTAGGAGCGCATCACCATCATTATCGGGACTTTCACATATCAGAAGACCTTTTACTCCAAAATCCTTCAAAGCTCTCATCAGTTCTACGTATTCAAGATCAGAATCCACAAGGTTGAGGTGATTCTTCTCACCCTTTTCACCATATTCTATCCCAGACACATGCATGTGCATATCATGGATAGCGTCCATACCGAGTGTTTCCTCGACCATTGTCAATACCTTTGAAAACTCATCGTAGCTATTCTCAGCCCCATTGCTCCTTGCGTGCAGATGTGCAAAGTCGATGCAGGGTAGCATGCCTTCTGTCTCACTGCTCAGCCTGAGCGTTTCATCCAATGACCCAAACTGTGTGGGTTTGCCTGTGGTCTCAGGTCTGAGGATCACGGGGATACTTTCATCTTCAAGTCTTTGTGATAATATCTTAAGGCTTTCAGCAACTCTTTTATGGACAGTTTCAGATGTATCGTTGTGATAATATGCAGGATGGAACACGATATTCCTTGCTCCACACAGGTTTCCTATCCTTGCGGCCGCATAGATCCTCTCGATACTGGCATCTATCTTTTCAGGCTCCTGAGAGTTAAGATTGATATAATATGGAGCATGGGCACTGAGGACTACACCTAAGCCCTTTGCCGCATCGGATATGCCTTTTGCCCCCTTCTCTCCCAGCTTTACTCCCCGGACAAATTCCAACTCCATACAGTCAAGCCCAAGCTCGTTGACCCTTCCTATCCCATCGATACTGGTTGTTTTAGGAGTGCTTCCTGGAGTTCCCGCGGTCCCGAAAAGTAATTTCTCATATTTCTTTTCACTCATGCATATCCAAGCCTGGCCTTAAGCTCTTTTTCCTTCTCAGGAGAAAGCTTCTCACGCACAAGGTCCATGAAAGACACCACATCCTCTTCTTCAAGGGACCGGATCTCCTCTTTACCTTCCATTGCAAGGCCGACAAGGTAGTCAAGTTCTTCGGGCTCAAGTCTTTCTAACCTTTCTCTGAAATCCTCTGCAGACTGCGCTATCCTGTGGGATATAGGTCTGAGGATAAAGGGATAATTATGCCCCATCTTTGACATTGTGCTACCGCCCATTTCCGGGGCAAGCTTGTTGAATATATGCTTATCCATGGGAGAAAATTCTCTGCTCATGCCGGGTTAGTTGCATGAGGAAGTTAATAAAAGTATGCACCCTGTAGTTATCCAAGATGCGTCACTCATC
>CAZBJM010000124.1:0-2590 GCA_964492225.1 uncultured Methanosarcinales archaeon | reverse complement strand
CCCCTGGCTGGCCACGCTGGTCACCATGGTGCCCTGCCTGCTGACCGGGCTGCTCAACGGCTTTTTGGTATCTGCTTGCAAATTGCCGCCCTTTATCGGCACGCTGGGCACCATGACCATCGCGCGCGGCGTGGCGCAGCTGGTTAACGGCAACATGAATACCGATGCCATCGGCCGCACGGCGGAAGGGTGGCGTGATTTTCTCTACTATGGGCGCACGCTGGGCATCTACAATACATTCTGGATCGCCCTGGTGATCTGGCTGATTTTCAACTTCCTTTTATCACGCACGCGCACAGGCCGCCACATCTATGCCATCGGCAGCAATGTGGAAGCCTCCAAGCTGTCGGGCGTCAACGTCAACATGACCACGATCAAGGCCTATCTTGTCAGCGCCTTCTGCGCAGGTGTGGTCGGGCTGATTACCTGTGCCCAGGCGGGTATGGGGGCCATGGACGCAGGCACAGGGTACGAACTGTTCGCGGTGGCCGCCTCGGTCATCGGCGGCATCTCCACGCTGGGCGGGCAGGGCATTTTGCTGGGCACGGTGATGGGCGCAAGCGTATGGGGCGCCATGTACAACGGCCTCAGCCTGGTGGGTGCGCCGGTTGCCTGGCGCAACATCGTTGTGGGCATAATCGTAGTCCTGTCCGTACTTATCGACGTGCTGGTTCGCTCAGGCACCTTCAACAAAGCGCGCATCCGTGGCTTTTTCTCAAAAAAAATCTAAACGCACAAGCGTTTTGATAGATTCAACCGATTAACAAAGGAGGAACCTCACTCATGAAGAAACTCGTCGCCCTGCTCCTGACACTGGTACTGGCGCTGACCGGCGTGGCTGCGCTGGCCGAAGAATTCACCGTATACCTTATCACCATGGACCTGATGGACCAGCACTGGGTCAACGTGGATGCCGGCGCCAAAGCCGCTGTTGAAGAGCTGGCCAAAGAAGGCCTCAAGATCAACTATGTGTGGGACGCGCCCACCCAGGGCAAGAATGATGCCGCCCAGATTGAGAGCATCAACAACGCCTATGCCAACAACGCACAGGCGATCCTGCTGGCCTCCAACGGCCCGGACACCCAGGTGGCTACCATCGAGCAGTATCAGAAGGAAGGTGTGAAGTTCATCTATGTGGATAGCCCGGCCAACACCGAAGCCTTCCAGACCCTGGCCACCGATAACAAGGCCGCCGGCAAGCTGGCGGGCGAAACCATGCTCAACAAGCTGACCGAGATGGGCGTCGCCGAGGGCAAGATCGGCATCGTCAATGTCAACGCATCCACCATCTCCACGCAGTTGCGCGAGGAAGGCTTCCGCGAAGCTTTTAAGGACACCAAGTTCGAGCTGCTGGAAACCCAGTATGGCGAGGGTCAGGTGGCTGCCTCCCAGACCATTGCGGAAAACTATATCACCCAAGGCGTGGTGGGCATCTTTGGCTGCAACGAGGGCAGCACCACCGGCACCGGCAACGCCATCAAGGAGTCCGGTAAGGACGTGGTAGGCGTTGGCTTTGACCAGTCCGATGCCATCCTCCAGCTGGTGGACGAGGACGCGCTGCTGGCCACCATGGCCCAGAACCCTTACGTGATGGGCTATCAGGGCATGCTGAGCGCCGCCAGCATCCTCCAGGGCAAGGAGATCGTCGGCGACAAGAACTACGACACCGGCGTCACCGTGGTGGATAAGGCCTACATTGCGGAGAAAGGCCTGCTGAATAAATAAATCTCTGAACGACCGGGGCCCCGGCACAACACCGGGGCCCTTTCTATCTGGAAAGGAACACTGTGCAACAGATCAAACCCAAAGACTCCTCCCTGCCCGTACGGGCCGTTCTGCTGGATTTTGACGGTACTATCTCCACCCTCCGTCACGGGTGGGAGCAGGTCATGGAACCTCTGATGACGGACTACCTGGGCCCGGACTGCCTGGCTGAGGTGCGCCGCTACATCGACGAATCCACCGGCATACAGACCATCCACCAGATGAAGTGGCTGGCCAGGCAGGTACAGGCCCGCGGCGGGCAGGCGCTGGACCCCTGGGCCTACAAGGCGGAGTACAACCGCCGCCTGATGCTGGGCGTTGAAGAAAAACGCAAAACAATCCTGTCCGGTCAGGTCAGGCCGGAAGCATACCTTATCCGCGGCGTTGTACCCTTCCTGTCCCAGCTGCGGGCGCAGGGTGTGGCGCTGCATATCGCCAGCGGCACAGATCACCCGGATGTTCAAAGCGAAGCGGAGCTGTTGGGTATAGCGGAGCTGGTGGACAGCATCGCCGGCGCGCCTGTGGGTGAGGAGAGCTGCTCCAAAGAGCAGGTGCTGCGCCGCCTGGCCAAGGAAAAGGGGCTGCAGGGCAGCGAGGTATGTGTCATCGGGGACGGCAAGGTGGAGATCGCCCTGGGCGACGAATTGGGCGCGCGCACGCTGGGCCTGGCCACCGACGAGGAGCGCCGGCAGGGCATCAACCCCCACAAGCGCAATAAGCTGATCCGCGCGGGCGCCGAGGCCATTGCCGGCGACTTTGCGGACCTTTCCTGCCTGATGGACTGGATGAACCTGGGAGGAAAACACCATGCGCTATGAGCAGCTGA
>CAZBJM010000123.1:0-2625 GCA_964492225.1 uncultured Methanosarcinales archaeon | reverse complement strand
AAGGCATACATCATATTTATACCTTACGACCCGGGGGCCGAAGGGAAATAGATGAAGCCTAATGGATACCTGCCACAATAACAGGCCTCTCAAAAGCATGATCGCAGCATAACACTGCATTCACCTCGTAACTGAGAGCAGCTCATAAAGCACGTCCTGATATAAAAAGATAACCTATGCGAATGAAATGTCAATAGCTGAGTATATATACAAACCCACCGACCCAGCCTAGCATAAGACAAAATTACACCTTTCTTATTTAAATGATCAAAACCTAAAAAGTAAAAAAAAGGAAAAACATCAATAATGCGCGCTGAGCAAAACAAACGATACCACAACACCAAAATGGACCCTTTGCACGCCCCCGGCCCTATGCAAAAACAAGTCATCATACCCAAATTGAATTGAGCCTTGAGACAACGCCACTACCTACACGACCATAGCCCCACATTATCCATTTTGGAACTGTGGACTGCTTAACTTGGACCATAGGAGATTGTCTGATCAGAATCTCACTTTATGGTCTTGTCGTTCTTTTAGGCATACTGCATATTCTGCATTCATTCTGATAATAGGCCCGACGCTCGGTAAAAACGCGCGTGTGACGGCAAAGCCCATATTTTACTTCAAAAAGTGACCGTGTTTTTTGTTCTAGATGGCCTGTGTTTATTGTTTAATAGATAGTCGAATTAGAATTTAGCTAAAATGAGCCAACTACACAAACTCCATAAATTGGTAAAAATACGATACAAAACACCACATGCATGCGACCGATAGTAAAACTCATGCTCCCGTTAATATCTGACCAGACAGACCAAAAAACCAGAAATCAGGTAGTTATTTATATGATAAACTACAAGCGGGTGTGATAATTATGAATTCAACCGTACAACTGAGGGATCGCTTTTTACAGCGATGAACCGCTTATAGGCAAACGCAAGACCATTTTTGATACAACACTGCGTGACGGGGAACAAACACCCGGAGTATCGCTGACAAGTGAGCAAAAACTCAAGATCGCACGGCAACTCGATAAACTTGGAGTGGACGTACTCGAGGCTGGATTTCCCATATCATCCGATGGAGAGAAACAGAACGTAAGGGCCATTGCAAACGAAGGTCTCAGCCTTGAGGTCTGTGGCCTTGCCCGCGTGCTACAAAAAGACCTTGACGCATGCATCGACTGTGATGTTGACATGATACATACCTTTGTCTCCACATCTGACATCCAGCGAATTCACACCATCAAAAAGACTCGGGAAGAAGTAAATTCAATGGCGATAAGCGCTGTGGAATACATCAAGGAACATGGGATGAAGTGTATGTTCTCCGCTATGGACGCCACAAGGACCGACCTTGACTACCTGATGGAAGTGTGCAAAGCAGTCCAAGGCGTTGGTTGTGACATAATCAACATCCCTGACACCGTGGGAGTGATGTCACCATCCGCCATGTACCGCCTCATCAAGAATATCCGCAAAGAGATATCCATACCTATCGACGTACACTGCCACAACGACTTTGGAGTTGCAGTAGCCAACAGCCTCATGGCCATTGAAGCTGGTGCAAACCAAGTGCAAGTGACCGTCAATGGGATAGGCGAACGTGCTGGAAATGCCAATCTTGCGCAAGTTGTGATGTGTCTGCACTCCATATATGGAGTAAAGACGAACATCAACACCGAATACCTGCTTGAGACCACAAAGATGGTGGAAAACTACACCGGCATACACATGCCACCCAACACGCCCATTGTAGGGGACAATGCATTCGCCCATGAATCAGGCATCCACACCCATGGAGTACTCGAAAAGGCCGACACCTTTGAACCTGGCATCATGACACCTGACATGGTTGGACATAAAAGACGTATTGTCCTTGGTAAGCATGCAGGCAAACACGCCGTAAAACAATCCCTGACAGATATTGGCATCCACCCTACAGAAGAACAAATGGATGAAATAATTGAAAGGATCAAGATAATCGCAAATCGTGGGAAACGCATATGCGATGCTGACCTCCACGCAGTTGCCTCTGCCGTCCTTGGCAAGAACCTGGGAAGTGAGACAATACGACTCAAAGAATTCTCAGTGATGACCAGTAACCTCACAACACCCACGGCCGTCGTAAGGGCCATTGTAGGCGACCATGAGGTCACTGCCTCGAACTATGGTGTCGGACCCATCGATGCTGCACTCAAGGCCGTGACCAGTATGCTAGATGGCTACTCCACAATAAAGATAAGGGACTTCAGGATCGAAGCCATCACTGGTGGAAGTGATGCCCTCGCCGAGGTCACAATAGGTGTAGAAGACGAAGAAGGACGTGTTGTAACAGCATACTCTGCCAGCGCTGACATAGTAACAGCCTCAGTAGATGCACTTGTGACAGCCATAAATCTCCTTCTTGAGAAGAAAAAGCTTTGGAGCATGCAATAAGCAAATATGACCATACCTTCATCTTTCGATGAGGGTATTGCTACTTTTTTAGATTTTTGTTTGCACATACACGGTACGTGCCCTCGATTAAAGAAGCAATGAAAAGACCTCAGATAGTGAATATGGAACCTATCAGACCCTTTGTATAAGGATGGGAAGCATTGTGGAATTCACCTTTATTGAGCAT
>CAZBJM010000122.1:0-2675 GCA_964492225.1 uncultured Methanosarcinales archaeon | reverse complement strand
TACTTTAGCCGATCACTTTCGATGGCTTATTTGTCTTATTTTGAGCTGGTTTAACAAGTTATTGTAAAGTTTCTGGTTATCTTAGCAGACGGTGGAAAAAGAAAATAGGATTTTGTCGGAATGGATCTTTTTCTAACTTGCTATCATTAAAATGATTAAGATATTATTATTCTGTATATGATGAAAAAAATTCCGGATGAAATTGATGCTATCTTCTGCCGGCGGATGAAAAACGCCGGGATCGACTATGAGCTTCAGCAGGAATACCGAAAGTGGCTGAGGTTCTATCTTGATTTTTGCGACAAGTATTACCTGATACCAACTGACCACGACAGCCCACAGCGGTTCATGCAAAAGCTCAATGAAAAAGGCCAGTCCACCGAAAAGCAGAAACAGGCCTCGCAAAGCGTCAATGTCTACCTCGATATAATTGCAAAAGAAGCCCTGGCTCCAGAAATCCGGAATGCAGAAGAAAGACCCGGCCTGGCCAACTGTGATACCAAAAAGAAAGACTCCGGCTGGTCAGCTGTTTTCAAGAACCTCAATGATGCCATTAGAATCAGAAACTACTCCAAAAAGACCTTCAGGACCTATGCAGCCTGGATCGATCGCTTTGCCTGCTTTCTGAAACACAAAAGCCCTGAAAACATCATCATTGAAGACGTAAAACAGTTTCTGACCGATCTTGCTGTTAAACGCAATGTTGCCGCAACAACCCAGAACCAGGCGTTCAACGCCCTGCTTTTTCTTTTTCGACACATTCTTGGCCGACCCGATGAATTTGATGTCAAAAGCGGCGTCGTCAGAGCAAAAAGCAAAAAATACATTCCGGTCGTTCTCTCGCGTGAAGAAATCGACCAGATTATCGGCAAATTGCGGCAACCTTACAGTCTGGTTGTTAAGCTGCTTTATGGCTGCGGCTTGAGACTATTTGAAGCGCTGAATCTGCGAATTCAATGCCTCGATTTTTCTGAAAACATTGTCACGATTCACGACGGGAAAGGGCAGAAAGACAGAGCACTCCCGCTTCCCATAACGATTTTGCCAGAGCTGCATGCTCATATCGAAATGCTCAAAACTCTCCACCTGGCTGACCTTGAGGAAAATTACCTCGGGGTCTTCATGCCAAACTCGGTCGGGCGAAAGTATCCCGCTCAGGCCAGAGATTTTTCCTGGCAGTGGCTTTTTCCTGCAAAGGCGCTGACACTTGTGCCCGATGAAGGCGGTTATAGAAGATATCATCTGCATGAAACACATGTGCAGAAGGCCATAAGGTCGGTGGTACAAAGATGCCAGTTGACTAAACGGGCCACCGCTCACACCTTTAGACACAGTTTCGCCAGCCACCTTCTTCAGGCGAATTACGACATTAGAACAATTCAGAAAATGCTCGGGCACACAGACGTAAGAACAACAATGATCTATACCAATACGGTGCGCAGCCGAACATTACAGGACCAGAAAAGCCCCCTGGATTTTTAATTCCGCTTCCAGGTCTTCTGAAGAAGATGCCGGTGGTTCTCTGGTAATTTACGCATTTACCCAGTCGAATGTCTTCTGGTATGCAGGGTGAAACATTGAAAATGCCGGAGATGCTTTTAGACAACTAGTGTTTCAAATATGCAGCTGAACGAGGTTCTGTTTGATAAAGCCCGTTTTTTAAACAAAGGAAGGTTATGATGCGCGGTTTGAACCATATTACTTTTGCGGTCAGCGATCTTGATAGGTCTTTCTTTTTCTAAGAGAGCATTCTCGGGTTGCGCCCGGCCGCAAGGTTGAAACACTGCGCTTACCTGCTTTCCGGAAATCTACGCCGGCGATGACCTCAGCGGCGAGTTCTGGGATTCAAGAAGCTGGCACACCAGAACCGACATTCGCGAAATCCTGCTTGAGCTCGCCATTGAAGCCTGTAGCAAAATTTGACTCGATTTTTTATCCTAAATGCCGGATAATCTGTTCTCTCATTAATCGCGCTTCTGCAGATATTCTCAAAGGTTACAGCAAAAATGGCATTCACTGATCGTGGGGTTGGGGTTCTGCTGGTCCTGTCAGCAGCCCTTTTCTGGAGCTTTTCCGGCGTCTGTGTAAAATCGATGCCAGGTGTTAACCCGCTGTTGATCACAGGCTATCGCAGCGTTTTTACCCTGGTCGTCATGACGAGCTATTATGTGTTTGCCTGCGGCAGCCTGGCACATGCCGCTCAGACCGCACGCCTGGCTTTTGGCTTTCGCAGAGCCTGGGGCTCAGCTGTCTGCTATTCGCTGATGCTGGTGCTGTTCATTTCTGCTACCCGCTATACAACCGCGGCAAATGCCATTCTTCTGCAGTATGCGGCCCCGATGTATGTCGCCCTGCTTTCGGTGCCGCTGCTTGGCGAACCGGTTCGCCCCAAAGAATGGCTTGCCCTTTTTGGCTGCCTGATCGGCATTCTCCTGTTTTTTGGTGAAAAACTGACCACTGATGGCTGGTGGGGCAACATTCTTGGCGTTCTTTCCGGAGTTGCCTGTGCTCTGAATGCCGTTTTTATGCGTTCATTGTCGAAGATTCCAAGGAAAAGTGCCGTCATGCCATCGCCGACCCGCAGTGTTTCTCTGGCATTTCCTGCCGTGATTCTTGGCAAGGGCATTTCAACCCTCAATTCCCGCACTACATCCCTAATGTCCCAGGGAAGCGGC
>CAZBJM010000121.1:0-2688 GCA_964492225.1 uncultured Methanosarcinales archaeon | reverse complement strand
ATGGGCGCAACGGACCACTTTACCCACATCCTGGACCGAACCAAAGACATTCGATACGTGTGTGAGGGATATCATCTTTGTCTTTTCGGTGATCGCGGCAAGGACATCTTCAGGTGCAACAATGCCTGTCCTGTCTGGTTTGACAACTGTCAACTCGACCCCACGCTCCCTTAGACGCATCCATGGAAGGAGGTTGGAATGATGCTCAACAAGGGAAACTATTATATGGTCTCCCTCTTCCCAGGGAAACCCATGTGCAACTAGATTGATGCCCTCGGTAGCATTCTTTGTAAAGATGGTCTTCTCAGGTTCAGCTCCCAGAAATTCTGCCACGCTTTCTCTGGCATCTTCATAATGGTTTGTGGTCTCTCTGGCAAGTCTGTGAGCACCTCGGCCATGGTTTGCTGCATATTTGAAATAATACTCTTCCATAGCCTTCACTACTGGCACAGGTGTCTGGGTAGTGGCTGCGTTATCAAAGTAGATCAGCTCTTTAAGTACTGGGAAGTCTTCCCTTACAGCATTGACATCATACATATTGACTCATATGTCTGGAGAATAAAAATAGTTTTGCAGGCTTACTTAGCCTGCATGCCGCCGACCAGGAATCGGTAGAGGTCCATATCCTCTTCACTGAGCTTCTCAGATGAAGCTCCATCAATGACGGTATGGAATTTTGCTATACTGATTTTGACATTGTCAGATCTGGTCCTATTTTTCTGCATTTCTTTCATAGTTCCTCCTGTCTCTCTTTTTTATGACCAGATAAGGACGTTTTTTAAACGTATATTTATATTTAGTACAATATAATTCTCATCTGATGAATCTATAACTAAGTCTCCATACTATTTATGTTTTTCCCTCGCATGGGCCGAATTGTAGTGAGTTTGTCTAATTAGCTCATATTTCAGCAATTTCTGATCAGACGATCTTTCTAAACTTCAAAACCGTGTGCACATTTATAGTCAAACTGGGGCCCTTCGCCACATGCGCGTGCGTTTTTATTGGGCAACTCAATAATACTATTGAAATGGGCGCAAAAAGACCGATATGCTAAGAAATGAGAAAAGGTTATGAAGCGAAATTCTAATAAGACCTTCTCTGTAGTAGAGGTCGTCTGTTCTGATTATATGTCCGACCCTCGGTAAAAACGCGCGCGTGTGCCGGCAAGCCCGTGTTTTTACTTCAAAATGTGACCGTGTCTTTTTATCTAGATAGCCTGTGTTCATTGTTTGATCCTAAGTTTGACAGCTATAATTCATTTCAAAAAATGCGCGACATTCCAACTATATTTTCAAACGCTGTCCACGACTTTCACGCGCGCATGATTTCCTGCACATGGTTCAAACTGCACAAAACATATCATTAGGCGATACTTTGACCGATGCCTGAAAGATATAATAAAGAAGGTGAACTCGGATGAAAACAAGTTCATCTAATTAGTATTCGGCTAAAATGAACCAATTAGACACTCGGTAGTATCCTTATTCAAATCCTTTTTCATTCGAAACAGAGCGAAATCTATTAATATGAACTTCTATCCATATGCATCGATAAACATGGTTCAAGCAATGGTATATGTCGATGCCCGCACCAGCCGCATCCTGGATATGGTTGTAGCAAAGTATGGCCTGAAAAGTAAAAGTGAAGCTATTGAGCTTGTGAGCAGATGCTATGGCGTAGACGTACTGGGGCTTGAGCTAAGGTCGGAGTTCAATTGGAAGGCCAGTGTAGTTGTGAGGGAAAGGGGCGCGAACGGTTGCTTTAATGATGTGGTCAGCAGTTGAACAGACACATGTACGTGTTCAAACATTGCTCACCATCGATACAAGGGGCTGTATCTTTTCCTACCGGTTCCTTCCCATCAGCCATGTTTCTTTTCAAAGCTTGCGATCATTTTAAGCATATTTTCCTTTATACTTGCTATCGCATCAACCCATTCTCCGCCAACATCGATAGGTGCAAGTCCATATAGATCTGCTTTTGCTATATCTGCATTGTATGGTATCTCCCCTAGTACGGGTATCCCAAGCTTTTCCAGATGTGGTCTGATGTCTGCTGAGTTGCTTTTATTGATGACTGCAGCAAGATGTTCTATTTCTATGCCTTCGGACAACATCTTGATGCGCTGGGCTGTCTCTATGGACCTCATACCCGGTTCTACTACTACTATCATCAGGTCTATACCCCGTGTCGTCCCCCTTCCCAGATGTTCGATACCAGCTTCCATGTCCATTATGACAGCACTGGTCTCCTTAAGGGTCACATGGCGCAGGAAGGCACGCAGGAAAGCTGAAGCTGGACACATGCACCCACTTCCCCCTTGCTCTATCGTACCCATGACAAGCATTTTGACATTATCTGGACCTGTCACTCCGAACATGTCTACAATATCATCCACTTTAGGATTGAACTTGAACATACCGCCAGACTCGCCGGCCCTTTCCTCTATGAGTTCGCGGTATTCTGTAAGTGGCCTCAGTGTCTCCTTTATCCCGATGGATGATGCAAGGTTCATATCTGCATCAGCATCAATTGCAAGTACCTCATATCCATCTCTTGCAAGCATCCTTGCCAGAGTCCCAGAGAGTGTCGTCTTTCCGACACCTCCTTTTCCTGTTATTGCTATTTTGACCATGGCTTAATTCCCGGTCCTGTATAGATATATACATTCCGCTTTCTATCCTC
>CAZBJM010000120.1:0-2703 GCA_964492225.1 uncultured Methanosarcinales archaeon | reverse complement strand
ATTTTGACAAAAGGAGATATAAATATGGCAGTAATAGTAGATACAACATTATGTGATGGAATTGGGGCATGTGCACAATCATGCCCAGCAGATGTACTTGAAGTAAAGGAGAAGACAAAAGGGATACCAGTATCCACGGTAGTAAGACCTGATGATTGTCTCGAATGCGGGTTATGTGTAGATGCATGCCCCGTAGGTGCAATAACCATCGAATGAAATTGGAGGAAATATATTGATATTCAGGGCGTGTATTACAGAAATTATCCGGCGTAGTGATAGCGTAAAGAGTTTTAGGTTCAAGAGACCTGAAGATTTTGAGTATAAAGCTGGACAATATATAGTAGTGACACTGGATATCAATGGTAAAAGCGTCAGTAAGCCCTTCAGTCTCTCCAGTAGTCCAACGGAAGAACATCTGGAATTTACAAAGAAGCTTACAGGACATGAATTTTCAAATGCCCTGAACTCACTGGAAACGGACCAAGAGATCAGCATAAGTGGACCACTTGGTAAAATGACCTACGAAGGAGAGCATGAAAAGATAGCTCTCCTTAGTGGGGGGATTGGAATCACCCCTATGAGAAGTATATGCAAGTATTGCACAGATAAGAACCTTGACACGGAGATCATGCTGATATGTAGTGATAAGTCTGAAGAGGACATGGTATTCCGCAATGAACTCACAGAGATGATATTCCATAACCAATTCCTTGCCATGTACCAGACCCTGACAAGGGCATCTGAGAAATGGACAGGCCCCAGGGAGAGGATCAGCGCGGACACACTCATAGAGATATTGCCAGATCTCCTGTCCAGGGTATTCTATGTCTGTGGCCCACCGGCTATGGTCGATTCCATGCTGGAGATCCTGAAGGGTCTTGATGTGCCGGATGCTAATATCAAGAAGGAGTCACTTGTAGGATATTGAATGCTTTGGAGAGGTCATTATGAAAAAGATAGCATGGGGAATTACAGGTTCCGGAGATCTGATAAAGGAAACATACGAGATCATGGCAGACATTAGCAGAAGGACGGATATTGAGATAATGGTCTTCCTTTCTAAGAATGGACAGGTCGTCATGAAATGGTATAAGCTTTGGGAAGGCCTTCAGCGTGATTTTCCTGATCTGAAGGTTGAGCTTGGACCAAACTCCCCATTCATAGCCGGTCCGCTCCAGGTGGGGCATTATGATGCATTGATAATAGCCCCAGCTACTGCTAACTCCGTTGCGAAGATAGTACATGGCATTGCAGATTCTTTGGTCACAAATGCCGTTGCACAAACAACAAAAGGTGCAACTCCTGTGTATATCCTTCCGGTGGACCAAAAGCGAGGCACTGTGGAGACCGTGACACCAAAAGGAAAGCGTTTCACACTGAAAATGAGAGAGATAGATATTTCAAATTCAGAGAAACTTGCACAAATGGAGAACATCACTGTTCTTGAAAGCCCTTATGATATCTACGACATTGTTGGTCTTAAGCGGCAAGATGCTTGAGCCTACCTTCGTCTAAACCTATAATTGGACCTTTTAAAGAAAAAGGATGTGTATAGTACCACAACATCGTAGGTGAGGCAATAGCCTCATCTAGGACGTTCACCATTGATGAACTCACATGTCATCTTATAGGCTTCATCGTCTGTGAACTGTTTTGCAGGATGTTTCATGAAATACGCGGATGGAGAGTAAAGCACCCCACCCGTGCCTCTTTTAAGTGCAAGCTTACAGCATCGTATGGCATCGATGACAACACCAGCTGAATTTGGAGAGTCTTCCACAGAAAGGCGCAGCTCCAGGTTCATGGGAACATCTCCGAAAAGTTTACCTTCCATCCTTAAAAAGCATACTTTGTTATCGTTCTGCCAGGGAACATAATCACTTGGACCTACGTGTATATCATCATCATCAAGCCTGTGCGCCACAACCGACTGGACAGCTTCGGTCTTGGATGTTTTCTTTGATGCAAGTCTACTACGATTGAGCATATTGAGGAAATCGGTGTTCCCCCCGGTATTGAGCTGATAGGTCCTCTCCAATTTAACACCACGTTTGTTGAAAAGGTCAGCCAGCATCCTGTGGGTTATAGTGGCACCTAGTTGCGCCTTTACATCATCACCGATTATTGGTAGTCCCTTCTTCTCGAACTTATCAGCCCACTCTGGATCACTTGCAATGAAGACAGGCATATTGTTGATACACGCAACACCTGCTTCCAGTGCGCATTCCATATAGAAGCGTGTCGCCTGTTCCGAACCTACGGGAAGATAGTTGAGTAGTATCTCAGCACCTGAGCGCTTCAATTCTTCAACTACATCCTCTTTGGTAGCATCTGGAGCATTTGACGGAACAAATGTTCTTTTTTCATTGAAATCCTTCATGTGATCGGAAAATCCATCCAATATGCGCCCCATACTTACCAATACACCACTTGCCGGTATATCTTTACAGAATACGGTAGTGCAGTTGGGTGGCGCAAAAATAGCCTCTGAAACATCCATACCTACTTTTCTTATATCAATATCAAAAGCAGCAACCACTTCAATATCAGAGGGCTTATAACCACCGATATCCCAGTGCATCAGCCCCATGGCATCGCTTTCATGCTTGTCTTTGTAGTATTCAATACCCTGAATTAGAGAACTTGCACAATTGCCTACACCTACAATTGCGATCTTGATCTTATTCATCACATTACCCCTGG
>CAZBJM010000119.1:0-2826 GCA_964492225.1 uncultured Methanosarcinales archaeon | reverse complement strand
GTAGACCCGTTGTTCATCATTTATCCGCTGGAGCCCATCGCCATGCCGGGCTAGGCCACAGCCCCATATTGACTTTCAGCACACAAATACGCCTTAACAATGATATATCTAGCGGTAGGAAACTGATAGGTTATGATACCCGGCAGGCCAGTCCCATATGATCATCGTGGCTGGCCAACCTGATATGAAGCTGATCCTCACGCATCATTGATACGGCCAAGGTCACCAAGTTTGCAAAGCTCAGCACATAATTGTTCAAGACTCAAACGTATGTCCTCTCTGGAATGACCATACATGAGTGCAAGGTACATGGCACCACCCGCGCCAACACCCTCTTTGACAAAACCATGGTCATATTGCTTCAGGCCCTCAGATTTTGATTTGCCAAACTCCGGGTCAACGCCATAGGATCTGGCACCCAGTTGTGCTGCTATTTCCTTGAAATTAGCGGTCTCATCATTGACAACATATATAGTGGTCACTATGCTGATGGAATCTGTTGGATAGTTCAGATGTTTGATCACAGCATAGATGGATTCCATCTGTGTGCCACCTGCCAGTATCACCGGGGTGTTACCAAGCCCTGCGGCAATTCCTGCAACAGCGACCATCATAGGATCTCCAACACAGGCTATGGCCTTTAGTGGTTCATCACGCAGTGAGCCTGGTGTTATACCAGAGGACTTGAGAGCAGCGGTCACAACCTCTCTTTTCAATGACAAGGGATTGGAATTCGAACTGCTGCTGACGTCTCCCAGGTATCCAAGGGCTTTGAGCACAGCATTTGCCGTGGTGGTGCCAGCAGGAATGCTTTCTCCAATGACCACAAGGTCATGCTTTGCTGCAAGTTCTTTCCCCAGGTCAAAGGCATTCCTGAAAACCTCCTCTACATTCCGCACCGCTATTGGCTCACGTATATCTGCACCAGGCAGACCACCCAGTTCCACAAGTGGTACTTCCTTTGAGGGTAATACACGAAGTCCTGCATTTACAAGTAACAAGGGTACACCGGTCATGGTCAGAGCCGCCCTGGTGATGAGTGCAGGTGTGGGTGTATCATATGGAGGGGTCATTGGCAGGATAGGTATATCGATGATAGTACCCTTGTGGAGTACTTCGGCATCTCCTGCCGGAGTGTAGTCTGTGAGCTTTGCAGTCTTTCCGGCAGCTGAAATTCCTTCAATATACGCGGTCTCGGTATTTCCAAGCACACATACGAACAGAGGCCTCTCAGGCTTTTTTGCTTTTTCGGGCGATAGAGCATCCATAATGGTCACCTTTTTATTGTAAATTGATCAACTTATTTTTCCACAAACTTAGTATGTCCTTGCTACGTATACCTGTGTACTTGCTTGTTCGTTACATGCAATGCATTTACACTTTCCAGCTCCCTGCTCAACAGGAATGCCCAGTATACCGGCACCTGCTTGCTCCTCAAGACGCAAGCCACATTCCTTGTTACCACACCAGAACACCCGAGCAACCCCGTGTTCCAGTTTCTCCATGACCTGCTCAGGCGTTTCACAATCAAATATACGTGCTTCCATTCCCTGCTTTGCTTTTTCATAAAGGGATGTCTGAATGGTCCTGAACATGGAAAGGACCTCCTCCGTTACATTGTCGATGGAAACCTGCTGTTTCTCCCCGGTATCGCGGCGCACCAGCATTGCAGCATTGTTCTTGATGTCCCTTGGACCAAGTTCCAGTCTCACAGGCACACCTTTCATCTCCCAGCGATAATATTTTGCACCAGGGCGTTCCTCACTCGAATCAACCTTTACCCGGATACCAGCCGCTTCAAGTGCCTTCCTTACATTATCACAAGCCTGAAGGACATCCGAGGACTCTTTGAAGATAATGGGGATAATGACAACCTGGACCGGAGCAACTTCCGGAGGAATGACAAGTCCCTTATTGTCCCCATGTACAGATATAAGTGCAGCAATGGAACGTTCGGAGATACCATAACATGTCTGGTAGGCGTGGACCTGCTTGCCATTTACATCTTCGAACATGATGTCAAAGGTCTTTGCAAAGTTATCTCCAAGATGATGGGCAGTACCAACCTGCAATGTCCTACCATCAGGCATCATCACATCGGTTGCAATGGTATAGTCAGCACCTGGGAACTTGTCCCAGTCCGGCCTTTTGGAAGGCATCACAGGGATTGCAAGTCTGCGGTAGAATTCAGTATAGATCCGGATAGCCTCATTCACCTGCTCAGCGGCCTCCTCCCATGTGGCATGCACCGTATGGGCCTCCTTGAACGAGGTGATCTCACGCAATCGGATAAGAGGCCTTGTGTGCTTGGTCTCATACCTGAATGTATTCACGATCTGATAGAGCTTGAGGGGCAGGTCGGCGTGGGAGCGTACCCAAAGCTTGTACATAGGATATATGGCAGTCTCACTTGTTGGCCTCAGTGCAAGCTTGACATCGAGCAAGGATGTGCCTCCATGGGTGACCCAGTAGACCTCATCCTCAAAACCCTTGATGTGCTCTGCCTCCTTCATGAACTCATTCTCGGGAATAAGAAGTGGAAATAGTGTCTCTTGATGGTCCTTATCTAGCAGCTCCCGAATTATAGAATATACATTCCTTCGGATATTGAAACCAAAGGGATACCATACGTACAGTCCCTTGACCGGGTAACGGACATCCATGATCTCTCCTTTCTGAAGGAGGTCGTTATACCATTCACTGAAATTTTCCTTTAGAGGAAGTGCTGCTTCTTTTTCTTGCTCAGCCATAAGAACACCTGTATATTTGCACGTATTTCTGCTTATAGCTAATTAAAAGTTGTTATAGCTATCCACATGATGAGAT
>CAZBJM010000118.1:1414-2841 GCA_964492225.1 uncultured Methanosarcinales archaeon | reverse complement strand
TGAAAAATGGAGTATGCTTTAAAAAAGCGATAAGAATATAAAGCGAAATTCTGATTAGACAACATCATAACAAATATTTTAAAAAAATGAGTAATTATAAATAACAATGTGGGTATATAACGCTACTATGGAGCGTGAACAATGAGAGAAAGGTCCACGGGCGCGAACACAGACTCTCGAAAGTCAATTGGCGGATTAAGTGAAAGAACTCACGCAAAATTCAATGCACTTAAATATATGAATAGTTTACCCAACGCTGATAGATTGTTGTCGGATATGATATATTCATATGAGTTCATTGGCGCCCTAAGAAATCCCTCTATATTGCGTGTTTTAAAAAAATATAGAGAGGATTATAGAACTGATGCAGAAATGATCCTGGCAATGGTCGATGCACTAGAAGCGCAAAGAAATATTAAGATGTCAAATTCTGACAGGCTCAAATCGAACAGTGTCGATGAAAATTCTGATGAAACGAACAAATGAATGTACATATATTTTGGCAGACATATGCATGCATTATCGTTTGACCAATTGCTACACTTTTATAGCACTCTTTTTTGAAATTGTAACCTGTATATTTTTTCTTCGTACTATTTATAAACTGTAGCTTAAGGACAAATTAAGCGTAGCCTATGCGCTCGTTTTCATATCACCGACCGGGGCACTCAGGGGCACGCGCACAGAAGTAATGGGGGTCGGTTCGAAGTATAGTTTATAGGAGGGGAGATTTTAGCAATGGTTTGAAAAGCATGTATTTATAAATTTATAAAAAATTGTAACTTATAAATACCAATAATTCTTAGTATTTATTGAGGTCTAATTATGCAAGTAAAAAATAAAGAAGACATGTGTTTTGTCACCGATCGTGGCAGAATAAGTGGTTGCACTGTGACTGGTCCAAGATCTAACAATGAGGACAGTATAGACCATGGAATAATTGACGGATTCTATATATTGGCAATTGCGGATGGTGTTGGCGGTGCTCCTCATGGAGAAGTAGCAAGTAAAATGGGTACGTCTACATTCATCAAAGTAGCAATGGAACTACTTAAGGAAAAAATGCATCCCTATGAGGTATTAGTTAGGGCTGTCCATGCTGCTAATGAAGATGTATGTGATGAGCAGATGAACAGTCCCAAAACACATGGTGAGATGTGTTGTACTTTTATTGGTGCAATTGTAGATGACAAACAGGTTTATTTGGTACATATTGGAGACTCGCGTGCCTATGTGGTGAGCAGGAACAATAAAGAAGTACCGATCTATCAGATCACCACCGATCATAACTTGTTTGAGCAATGGAAAAAAGGAGATATGACCTATTATGATACCAATGCATGTGGTGAGATGCTATGTCGTGTACTTGGAGATAGATCCTTGATGCCGGATTACTTTGTTGTACCGCTCGAAAGCAGAGATATGCT
>CAZBJM010000118.1:0-1314 GCA_964492225.1 uncultured Methanosarcinales archaeon | reverse complement strand
AATGCTCCGGTCGGGATTTGAACCCGAGTCTTCGGCTCGAAAGGCCGGAATGATTGGCCGAGCTACACTACCGGAGCATACCGTTTTTTGCCCATGAAGAGCGACTCCTACATAACACATAACCTTATTAAAGCTTTCGCCATGATCAGGCAATTTCTGCCTTCACTTCATCATTTTTGAGATGCATCACCCAATACGTGAGCTTTTCGCAGTTCTCCGGCTGACATGCGTCCCTGCATCCGGCACATGGAGAGAACACCTCTCCTGCCATAAGCAATTCAAAGGTTGGCCTTTTTCCTTCCTTCACTTTCAGCAGAAAGGTCCTGGCACCGTTGGACACTGCCTGCTCGCGGACGATAAGTTCATCCACCAGCAGCTTTGAAATGACCCTAGAGCACTTACGGCTATCGATATCAAGCATCTTCCATAACTGGTTCTGGAAAACACCATCGGGCTGAGCACGAATGACATTCAGGGCGGTTTCTTCAATATTCATATCGATTTACCTAAAACCTTGAGTATGATCACTCTTCAACTGGGATCACAAGGATGATGTTATTCCCACGGAGGACGACCGAGCCAAGGGACCTCAAACGTTCACCGTGTGCGATCTCAACTGTATTGACCAGATGGAGGTTCATGTAATCATCTGCACTGCTCAGGATCCCTTCAAGCAGGTGAAGGTCACCTTTCATCTCAACCTGGACCTTTGATCCAATTAATTTCTGAACTTTCTTATTTGGGAACAAAATAAATCCTCACATCTGTTTTGAATAAATATGACTAGTAAGGCTAAACCTGTTTACAGAGAAATACAATAGTACCATCTGATATTTATTACTGACGATTTGATATTATACAGGGACAAAAGTACGTATACCTAACAATTACATATAACCCTGTATCTCATGGGCCACTTGTGGGGTTGCATCTTCCTTTTTCTTAATGCTGTCCTGGGGGCCCTTGATTGGACCAAACATCGCCTCATAATCCTGAATGTGCTGATTGAGCCATCTTGCAAGCTCCACAGCGGCCAGGGGAGAAAGGATAACCTCGGTCTCAAGCTTCCTCTGGATGACCTGCTCCTCCGTTACACTATCAACCGGCAAAGGCGTATCATTGTAAAAACCTATCCTGAAATCATAGGGACTGTGCCCACCCACTGCCCCAATAGAATATACCTGTCTAAAATCTGCAGGCTTATACAACTCGATCCTCACTTTCCTCTTTCCCTTATTCTCTTCTGGAACTTCACCCATAATAGACCTCCTCTTAAGATAATTCAATGATCCGCAATAGCATTAGAACTAACAA
>CAZBJM010000117.1:0-2908 GCA_964492225.1 uncultured Methanosarcinales archaeon | reverse complement strand
AAAAGGGCGTTTTTTCTCACGCTTTCTTGAATAAACCGCGCAATTCTCAGATTAAATTAGCCGAAAAGTGAAAGGGGTGCTGTAGCGCAGCACCCCTCATTCTTCCTTTCGGAAGTTTCATATTGTTGATTTATTTATCGGTCGATTTGCATCAGTTATTGAGCCAAGGAAAAAAATACCCATGGCCCCGGCCTGCCCGGTGCCCCTCCTGCGATAGTATAAGGCTCTGGAGCCACGGTTATGTCCGTCGGAATTTTGACGGTTTCGACTCTTCTTTGTGGATCAAGCGTTTTCGGTGCCCAGATTGCCGGTCGGTTCACACTATGCGGCCTTCTGGCTACAGTGCCTTTGTTCAGGCCTCAAGGCTTGTTGTTTTTATATCTTTGCTCATGAAAATTCTTTTTGGCCAGTGGCTTCCGGAGGTATGTTCCAGACGGCAGCGCTACTGGTTCAGCACATTCAAGTGCCAGATCTGCCGCAACCACAACGTTGATTATTCTGATACTGATGCCATGTTCAATGCGCTGATATCTGGATTCTGCGACCGAAGAGATAAAATTTCCTTTCATCTGGTTTATTTTGCGATAAATTGGTCTTTAACAGCCCTCCACCGGCCTTTCCCGGCGACAGATTGCGGGCCTTCGCCGTAAGATTTCCCCTATCAAAAATGGAGGTTCTTATGGACGAAGAACGAAGGAAAAAAATTGCTCTATTCAGATTCGGTGTAATTACCCCGCTTCTTGGCGTAAAGACCCAAGGCTGGGGGCACAGAAGCAAGCTTCTGCGGGAAATTTGCGCAAAGGAATGGGTGATTCCAGGCTCAGGCCGCAGCAATCTCTCTAAAGCTACGGTTCTTAACTGGCTGTCACGTTACGAGAAAAGCGGCAACTCGCTTGATGCTTTAATGCCGTCATCCAGAAAAGACATAGGCACATCTCGCAAGCTGCCCAAAGAAACGGAACTGGCCCTGGTAAATATGAAACGCGAGAATCCCCAGGCCTCGCTACCTGTTCTTCTCAGTATTGCGCGTTCGAAGAAAATTATCCTTCCGGAACTGAAAATCTCGGACGCTTCGATTTACCGGATAATCAAGAAGCATGTTTCAACAGACACCACATCTGGCAAAGACCGCCGGAAATTCGAAGCAGAACTTCCCAACGATCTGTGGCAGGGCGACTGCATGCATGGCCCAGTGGTTATCGAAAATGGCAAGCATCGGAAAACATACCTTTTCGCTCTCATTGATGATCATTCAAGGCTTATTACGCACGCACAGTTCTTTCTTAATGAGAATCTGATGAGTTTCCTGCAATGTCTGAAAACCGCTCTTGCCAAGCGTGGCATGCCCAAAAAACTCTATGTAGATAACGGCCCATACTTCAAGGCACATAAACTTGAATACTCTCTGGCAGCATTGGGCACGGCACTGCTGCACGCGAAGCCATACACTCCGGAAGGAAAAGGCAAGATCGAACGCTGGTTCAGAACTGTCAGAATGTGTTTTCTGCCACTGCTGCCTGATGCCATTACCCTTGAAGAGCTCAACCGACGCCTCGAAGAATGGGTCGCTGGATATCATGAAAAAGAACACTCTTCAATCGCTCAGGCCCCACTTGAACGTTACCTTGCCGGGATTCATCTCATCAGAAAGGCTCCCGCAGAAATCGAAGCCCATTTCAGAACAAGGGTATGCAGGCGGGTAAATAAAGACAGAAGCGTTTCGCTGAATTCTCATCTGTTTGAAGCTCCTGTAGGCCTGGTTGGCAAGAAAGTCGAACTGGTTTTCAGCGAAGCTGAGCCTTTGAACGTTGAAGTCGTTTTCGACGGAAATTCGTGGGGAAAGCTTACAGTTCTTGATCAGCAGATCAATTCAAAGGTTCATCGTAGTGACTATGAGCCAAAAAGCAAAGACGATTCCGTGGCAAAGCCTGAAAAAACAGCTGCTCCTCAGGGCGGCAGACTCTTCGAATCAGGGGGGGCAAAATGATTAACTACATCAACTTTTTCGGCTTCCAGAAAGAGCCTTTTCCGCAAGTAATCGATGTGAGTAAAATTTATCATTTCCCCGGAATAGAAGAGATGAATGCCAGATTCAGCTTCGCTGTCGATTCCGGGATGGTTCTGGTAATTACAGGCGCAATAGGTGCTGGTAAGTCCACTTTTCTCAGATACGCATGCTCACAGTTCCATCCGTCAAAATACAAAGTCGTTCCAGTCATTGCGAACTCTGGCAGCCTGCTGGAAATACTGCGGCAAATCGCTTCAGCCTTCGACATTGATGCTGGCAGCAACTCGATTTCCAAGATCACAAGGGAAATCAAACAGGTTATGGCAGATATTTTCTCGAAGAAAACCACCCCTGTTCTGGTTATCGATGAGGCACACCTGATGCGCGAAGCTATCTTCAAGGAAATTCATACCCTGCTGCAACCGGCAATGAACTCAGAGAAAATCATGCCAATGATCCTTTCTGGCCAGTTGGTGCTGATCGACAAGTTGAAATATCACAGCGCAAACGCCCTTGCATCACGCGTGATGGGAAAAGCCCATATCGACGGCCTGGATCTGCAAAGAATGACAGAATATCTGCTGCATCACCTGAAAATAGCTGGAATAAAGGATATGCTTTACGACGAAGCTTCAGTGCTGGCAATACATCAAGGCTCTGGAGGAATATTGAGAAAGGCGAACTTCCTGGCAAGAGGAGCCTTGCTGGCCGCAGCGTTGAAAAATTCAAAGCTCATTTCGGCTGAGCACGTGAGGCTTGCTGCAACAGAACTGCTTTAAAATAATCACAAATACTGGATACAGCGGGCCTTGCGGCCCGCTTTTTCATGCTCGAAAACACATGGCTCAAAATAATTCGATAAATCGGTCAAAATAAAGTTCAATCTAAATTAAACTGCAA
>CAZBJM010000116.1:0-3004 GCA_964492225.1 uncultured Methanosarcinales archaeon | reverse complement strand
GTTACTCGTTATCTTAAAGGGACCACACATCTTACTGCCAGGGAATGGGTAACTGCACGCCTTTGTGCAGATTTTAAGAATCTTTCAGACCAGTCTGAAATGACATGGATAGGGGAGAAGCTTCCTGAGCTTGTACCATTCATGGAAGAGACCTATACAAGGCAGGAAGTATCAAATGCACGCGCCTCCTTCAAGAAGAAGGTACAGAGAAGCGGTACAACCTTTTTCTATGCATATTATGCAGGTTTGATCTCCCAGGACGAAATGCTGGGAATGATCCACCAGATGGTCACAGACATCAAAAAGCTCATGATCACAGAAGGCAGCGATGTTCCTGAAGAACATGCTACAGAAGTACAGTTACTGATAGCGGAAGTGCTTCGCAGGATAAACCAGTCCCTTGACGAGTGATTATTTCAGGTCATTCATATCTTTGCAAAGATCTGAGGTAGCTGGTCAGCATCCTCATTTCTATTTGCCTCAGGTACTTCATCTGTACTTTGGATATGTAGAGTTTGCTTGTGCCAAATGTCATGATCATATCGGTTTCTTTAGGTTTACTGTATTCCACAGGATATATGGCAGGTCCGCCACAGGTGGTGCATAGTCTGAAGTCCTTCCCAGAGCTTCTTATGTATTCCTCCACTTCCTTTTCTATTTTTATATCTTTTTGAACCATATATATGGTTCTGTTCTTTCACTACTTAAGGCTTATCTTTTGTTCAGGAACACAGGGCAAATTTAAATTAGTTGAGTGCCAATGTAGGTGCGTGATGAAGGATAAAAGAAAACTTGTGATATGGCCTGTCTACATTGATAGGACGAGGTCTAGAAGTAAAGGTCGTATCGTTTCCAGGAAATCCTCTGTAAATGAACCCACTGTTCAGGAGATAGACCTTGCAGCAAAGAAGCTTGGAATGAATCCCTTGGTCGAAGCAGATAAGGCATATCCAAGGTCTTGGTGGGAATCGAAGGGCAGGGTACTCATTGATAACACAGCACCCAAAACAGCACTTGCGCGCAAGATAGCGAACGCCATAAAAGATATGCGTTCCGGCCAGCTCAAGTAACCATCTGTTATGGCCATCTATGTATTATCCCTAAATGGTAGAGCTTATGATGGTATCTTATGCCGTCAGGCGGATTGCATACTTTTTTTATTTGTTTTTCTATGGTCCGGAATATAGCTTCCTCATGCATATCGATGGCCGCCTGGTCTAGCTCCCATATCTTGCGTTGATCCTGAGCAATCCTTTCTTCAATGTTACTCAATGAAGAGGCAAGTCTAATCTATGAGATTTCTTCCACTTCTACTATCAATGCAACATACTCAGGTCTATATTCATTCATCAAATTACTATATTTTAAATATAATAACAACCAATTATACAAGTAGATGGCAACTTAATTTCAATTTGATACTTGCCTATATTTGCTTACGATGCTGGGTATTTAAAACCCTCATCATAGGGATGTGTTCATATGAATTTGAAAAATATATCTATTAGTAGAAAACTAGTCGCAATCACCTTGCTCTTAGCCATAATTCCCGTTGTTGTTGTAGGGTTTTATGCCAATGAGAAAACCTCCTCTGCTATCAGTGCACAACTGGATGAAAGCCTGGAGTCCCAGGTGATACTCGAAAGGCAGTATGTAGAGTCAATTTTTAATGGTGCAAAAGATAAGCTCTTGTCAGACATGATAGTAGCACATAACAAATTCTATTCATATGGCCAGCCCTCTATTGTCAATGGGAAATTGGTACTTGGTGATGGCATTATTGTCAATGGCGATCCAACCGTTGTCGATAGTATTAAAACTTCCATTGGTGGTGAAGCAACTATCTTTCAGATAAAAGATGGTTCAGCTATCAGGATAAGCACAACAATTACAGATAAGAATGGGAAGCGTGTTCTTGGTACTGCATTATCAGAATCTGTATACAGGACCATTATACAAGGCCGGCCATTCAGTGGACGTGCTAACATTTTGGATAATTGGTATGTAACCCAATATGAGCCTATCAAAGATAGTTCTGGCCATGTTATCGGTGCTCTTTTTGTAGGCCAGCCCGAAGAACATTACCGTCTTCTCATAAAGGAGCAGATGTCGCATATCACGGTTGGTGAGACTGGATTCCTATATATCATGGATTCCAATGGAAATCTGATAATTCATCCAAATCTTGAAGGTAAAAGTCTCTATAGCACAGATTTTGCAAAGGAAATGATCTCCAAAAAAGAAGGAGCTATCACCTATACTTTGGATGGTAGAGAGAAAATGATGGCTTACACCTATTATGCTCCAAATGACTGGATAATTGCTTCAGGTACCTATATAAGTGAATTTGAGGCTCCCGTGGTAGCTATAAGGAACAGCATACTGACGGCAATATTTGTCTTTGCAGTAATTGGAGCTGTTGCAGCATTATTTATCAGCAGGTCTATTTCCAATGTCATTCAAAGAATAGTAGCTGATTTTAAGAATATATCTGAAGATGTCCTCGAAGGCAAGCTAGATGAAAGGGCGGATACCAATGTAGGTGTTGATTTTTCAGCAATACCGATAAGTTTCAACCAAGTACTAGATGCTGTCATAAGTCCCCTCAATATGGCTGCTGACTATGTTGATCGCATTTCCAAGGGCGATATACCTGAAAAGATAACAGATCCCTACAAAGGGGACTTCAATACGATCAAGAACAACCTCAATACATGTATCGATTCCCTCAATGGCTTGCTGGATTCCCACAAGGAGATGAGCCACCAGCATGAGCTTGGTATGATCGATGAGGTCATGCCTGTAGATAAGTTCCAAGGTGCATATGCTACCATGGCCAGTGATATCAATGAGCTGGTCCAGTCTCACATTGCTGTCAAGATGAGGATCGTGGAAGTTGTAGGCAGGTACGCCCGCGGTGACCTTTCAGTGGATATGGACAGACTTCCAGGTAAAAAGGCCCAGATCACGCAGGCCATCGATGGTGTCAAGAGTAACCTTCTGT
>CAZBJM010000115.1:0-3129 GCA_964492225.1 uncultured Methanosarcinales archaeon | reverse complement strand
TTGATGAGAACGGCATTTTACAGCCCGAAATCATTGAGTTAAGCCCGGAAGCTAGCAGTCTGTCGGACAATTTGATTAAAAACAGTCATTAATGGCTGCCCGAATTGTTCATTTTGAAAAACTGGGCAGTGCCAAGTCTTTTATTCAGAAATTTTGAGCTGTATTGGTTGTTTTACAGGCTTTATATCTTCTTTTATTGCCCCAGTGCATATAACCTTTTAATGTTCCATGCCATGCAGACGAGGTTCCACTCACCTCTGACTTTTTTTACACCTCTGAGTAAGAACTGTCGGAACCCCATAACAGCTTTTATTATGCCAAAGACGGGCTCGACCGTTTGTTTCCTTTTGGCGTATAGAGCCTTGCCATCATTAGTCTTCATTTCATAAACCATACGAGCTACCGCGTCGGCATTCTCTGGAAGTGGTTCTTGTGGCTTTGGGAACCTTTGTTTCAAAGTCAGGTTATGCTTGTTGCGATTGGTGCTTATATATGGCTGGATTTTCTCTTTTTCGCACAGCTCAACATTGTCTTTGCTGTAATACCCTGCATCTGCCAACAAAGAATCGACTGTTCCAAGGTTTTTCGGTAATGCGTTTATGGACTTAAGGGCCGGTTCAATTTCTTTCTTATCGTTTGCGTTTTGAGTGACATGATTTTCTACAATCAGCAGTGAATCAATATCTACACATGCCTGAGCATTGAAACTCTGTTCGAAACCACCGCCAGAAACTGGCATAATTCTTGATTCAGGATCGGTAAGATTGACCTGGTCTTTATCGTTTGGCCCTGACTTGGGTTCAGATGGTTTTTTGCCTCCAGATTTTTTGCCGTTCTCTTTCTCTTTGGCTTTGCGCTCAGCAAGTTTACGTTCATGCTCGCGCTTTGCTTCTTCGTATTTTTCTGCTGCACGCCGTTCTATCTCGGCTTTTGCATCGGCAATAGCTTTCAGGCGGGCTTCGCGATGTTTCAATTCTTCTGGAATATCCATTCCATCAGGAATATTCTCTGCGTCTGCTTCTTCTGCAAGGCGAATCAGGCGGCTTACCTCTTCCTTAATTTTCTTTTCAATGTCATCGGCATGTTTCCAGCTTAGCGCCTGATGTTTGGAAGCATTGGCATGAATTTTCGTGCCATCAAGAGAAATTTTGCCCAGCTTAAAAACCTTCATCTGGCTCGCAATCTGCAAGATCTGAACGAAAATTGCTTCAAGTTCAACAAGAAAACGCTTTCTGAAAGCCGCAATAGTGTCGTGATCAGGGTGCTCGTTTGCACAAACATAACGAAAGGCTACAGAATCGTAGGTGGAACGTTCCAGTTTTCGGCTGGAAAAAACGCCAGTGGCATAACCATAAAACATCAGTGATAAAAGCACGGCAGGGCTGTAAGCTTTGGACCCTCTGCCTGAATAAGCGCTTTTAAGCGAAGTTAAGTCGAGCAGCCCAACAATTTCAACCACAAAGCGGGCAAGGTGTTTCTCCGGCAACCATTCATTAATTGAAGGAGGCAATAAGTATTGAGTTAAGCGATCTGCGTCACGAAAATTATTACTCAAAACAAGTTTCCTTATATATTGGCTTTAACACAGGAATTATAGCATTTTTACGCCCGAAAAACAAGACTATCACTAGCTTTTAAAGCAATTTTTGTTGAAGTCCGACAGACTGCTAGACAGCCTGCATGAATACGTGACCGGCATGTGCGATGAAAACTTTCTGGTGCGCCCGCATCTCGAACTGGTGACCAGGCTGAAAAACCGCGCCGCCTGGGAAAAACTCGATGCCGTAACGCGAGCAGAGGCCGCAAAAACCGTTTCCGGGTTGCCCAGCCAGATCGACCAGGAAGACGAATACGCCAGACGCTGGGACCACCTGCTGCTGAAAACCGAACTGGCGCTGCTGGAACACGAGGCATTGCTGCAGACCGGCAAGGCTTCGGCCGAGTACCGGTCTCTGATCAAAAAGATCATAAAAATAGCTGACAAACTCGAAGACAAGACGACGATCCCGGATGTGAAGCGGCAGCTGGCATTCATTCAGGCGGTCAAAACCGATGAATTCTGGCAATCTATGAGCCTCAAGGGCCTCGAAGAGATTCGCAAACGCCTCAGACTATTGATACAATACATCGATCAGGATGACAAGAAACTGGTTTATTCGAATTTCACCGACAGCCTGACAGGCCCGTCTGTGTTCGAGCCCGGCACCGAAGCTTTCAAGAATGATGAGCTGGCGGCCTACCGCCAGAAAATGAAGGCGGTCATCAACGAAAACCTCGACCGGGAAGCCATCTGGAAAGTGCGCTGCAACCGGCCCCTGACCGGCGACGATCTCAGACAGCTCGAAGAAATTCTGCGCCTGAGCACCGAAGAAGACAGGGAAAAATTCAAAGAAGCCTACCAGAGCAACTTTCAGGCAAAAACCGGCAAAGACGACCCGAGTCTCGAACTGCTGATCAGGTCGATTGTCGGCATGAGCCGCGAAGCGGTCGAAAAGGAATTCGCCGACTTCATCGAAAGCTCGCGACTGTCAACACTGCAGCTGGCGTTTGTGCGCAAGATCATCGACTATTTCGTCGAAGACGGCTTCGTCAGAGACGACATCCTTTATGAACCGCCATTCAGCGACATGTACCACGACGGCCCCGAAGGCCTGTTCGGCGACCGCGTCGAAGCTCTCTTCGCCCGCATCCAGCGTATAAACCGTCTGAAAACCAGCCCCAACAAAGCCACCCGCGGCAACTAACCCCGCCACACCCCTTCCTGAAATCCCTTCAAGGCAAAATAGCTGTTCTGCTCATCGTGGCACCTTCAATCGTCCCATGATGGAACAACCCTGCTAAGACCTCCGTACCCGGAACCAGTCATACCGTTGCCAAGCTGACCGAAACTATTGCTCCCCCATGACAAAATCGTTCCGTCACTTTTAAGAGCCAGAGAAAAACCGTCACCGTGTTCAATCTGTATGACCCCGGAGCCGGCCTGCAAATCTGGGTGAGCGGTGGGCACGGCACTGCTTAAGGACCATTGGTCCCATGTATAAATAGCGCCGTCGTTTTTCAAAGCCATGCCATACGTGATTGAAATGATCCCCGATCCGGCACCAAAAGCCGGAAGTTGAAAAGGAACAT
>CAZBJM010000114.1:0-3407 GCA_964492225.1 uncultured Methanosarcinales archaeon | reverse complement strand
ATGCTAACCTTTAGGCCCAGTCACTGAAAGATACATTTCCCTTCACCCACCCATGACTTACCGGAGTCTTTATTGACCCGGTTATGACACCTCTTTTAAAGTACGATATTAGTACCAATTTGATCTTGGACCTTTTCTATGGAGGTTATCAAATCAGAATTTCGCTTTATATTCTTATCGCTTTTTTTAAGCATACTCCATTTTTCACGTTAATTCTTATATACTGTCCGCCCTCGGGAAGAACGCGCGCGATTGGCGGCGAGCCGGGGATTGGACTATAAAAAGGGGCTGAGTCTTTCGTTTTAGATATAGTACGCGTTTATTGTCAATTGATCATCTGATCAGAAATTGAGGAAATAAGAGCTAATTAGACGACTCTTCTATGGGCCCACCTAAAGGATTCAAAATGGTTATATAATGAATGTATATCTATTCAGTATGAATTCTCCGGGATCATGCGGGACACTTACCGATACTTTCGGGCGCACGGTGAGAAGCCTGAGGATGTCCATTACCAATAGATGTGACCTTGATTGCATTTACTGCCATAATGAAGGGGACCAGGGAAGCACGGGAGAGATGTCAGCTGAGACCATTGCCAATATTGTGAAGGTTGCAGCAGACCTTGGCGTCAACAGACTGAAGATATCTGGAGGAGAACCCCTCATAAGAAAGGACTTGGAAAAGATACTCGCATCACTCCCACCACTTAAGGATGTATCACTGACCACCAACGGAACAATGCTCAGGGATAGGGCCAAAGGCCTGAAGGAGGCTGGATTGGACCGGGTGAACATAAGCCTTGATACTTTGGACAAGAATAGATTTGGTATGATCACCAGATGCAAGCACAATATGCACTCCGCGGTCCTTGAGGGTATTGATGAGGCGGTCCGAGTAGGACTTACACCTGTAAAGCTGAACATGGTACTGTTAAAAAATATCAATGAAGCTGAGATCGGTAAGATGATAGACCTCACAAGGAGCTATAAAGGAGAGGTCATTCTCCAGCTAATTGAACTGATGGACTTCAAGAGTGCTGCATCATACCATGTAGATGCGGACAAGATAGAACAGGAGTTAATGAAGCGAGCCAGTGAGGTCAGCACCCGTGTCATGCACCACCGGAAAAAATATGTAATCGATGGTGCCGAGGTTGAATTCGTCCGCCCGGTGGACAATACCGAGTTTTGTGCAAATTGTAATCGATTGCGTGTTACCGCAGACGGGAAACTGAAGCCCTGTTTACTTGTCAATGATGATATGATAGATGTATCAAATGCAAGTCTTGAAGAACTGCCTGATCTGTTCAGGCTTGCTGTGAAGAAAAGAGTCCCTTTTTACAGACAAAAGAATATTGAGGAGGACGAACATGGAAACCGAACTGATAGTGGATGGTAAGAACATAGAGATGAATCGCTTTGTCCAGGAGATCCTGGCAGCTACGATAATTGGTGCTACCGGGACTTTGAAGGGGGTCGGGCCCGACTGTAAAGAGATACAGATCACCATAAAGATGTAAGAGCGATATGGGGCAACAGAGCGGACCAACCCTATTGCTTGTTCAAAGCAGACGTTCTATTTCTGCCAGATCGATGGGCGTGGTGGCATCCAGTGATATGGGGGTCACCGATATATGCCCATTTTGTATAAGGGCATGGACATCTGTGCCTTTCTCACCTGATGTACAAGCATCACCGGCTATCCAGTAATAGGGTCTGCCCCGTGGGTCATACCTCTCCTCCACCTCGGTCATGAACTGTTTTCTGGCAAGGCGTGTGATCTCTATCTCCGTATCCATCTCCACAACATGAGGGATGTTGACATTCAGGAGATCGACCCTGTCAGGGAGCCCGAATTTAAGCACATTCCTTGCTATCCTGTTGACGACATTGACGGCTACATCAAAGTCATGCTCAAGGTCCCGATTGTCATCGAACTTCAGACCTTCCTCTTTTACCTGTACAGAAGCTGCAATGGCAGGAACACCAAAACTGGCACCCTCAAGTGCAGCTCCGACTGTGCCTGACGTGGTCACTGTGTCCGTACTGATGTTCTCACCAATATTGAAGCCTGACAGTATGAGGTCAGGTTTTTGCTTCATAATGGTGAACATTCCAATTATCACCGAATCTGTAGGAGTGCCACCCACAGCATTTACCTCAATACCATCTATCTTTGTCCTTGTGACCCTGAGAGGTTCAAATATCGAGATGGAACGGCCAACTCCACTCTGTTGCATCATAGGAGCGGAAACTGTGACATCACCCAGGTCTACAACACTTCTATATGCAGCCCTGATCCCAGCGGAGTAAACACCATCATCATTGGTAAGCAATATCTTTTTGGACATGGTCCTAGTTCAGGCATAATGTATCTTAAAACTTATGCCTGAAAAATGATATCTGGAGATGTATAATTATAACAGTCCCTAGTACTAAATATACGATATGAAAAGTTATTTATGGAGGAAGAACAAGTCCTGCACATGAATAATGTCCGTTTGACATGGCTTGGTCATTCATGCTTTGAGATCAATTCTGAAACAAAACTGCTGATAGATCCATTCCTTGACAATAATCCTGTGGCAACTGTATCCTCGAAAGATGTAGAGCCCGACTACATCGCAGTCACCCATGGTCATAATGACCATCTTGGAGACACCGAGAAGATCGCATTACGCACAGGGTGTACTGTTGCATGTATCCATGAACTGTCCAACTACCTAAAATCAAAAGGGATAGCTACACAAGGAATGAACATAGGCGGAACGATACACCTGGGAGATCTAAGCCTTACAATGACCCCTGCAGCCCATTCATCATCCATCATAGAAGGGGACAAGGTACATAATGGAGGCAATGCTGCAGGATTTATCATCCACGCACCAGGAACATGTATCTACCATGCAGGAGATACAGGCCTTTTCGGGGACATGAAGATGATAGGTGATATATACAGACCCGATGTGGCGATCCTTCCCATTGGAGGAAGATACACAATGGATCCCATCGATGCTGCCATTGCAGTGAGCATGTTGCGCCCAAAGTATGCAATACCCATGCACTATAACACATTTGAGCAGATTGCACAGGACCCTGAATTCTTTGCATCGAAGGTAAAGGATATAACAGAAGTAGTGATACCTGAAGTGAACGGTTATATTGACCTATAGTCGACTGGACAAGTAGAGTTCGTCTAATAAGAATTTCGCTTTTTTAAAGCATACTCCATTTTTCACGTCAACTCCTATATAATGTCCGCCCCTCGGGAAAAACGCGCGCGATTGGCGGCGAGCTGGGGGTCGAAATGTAAAAAGGTGCCGCACATTTAGTTAGAAAGATACAGCCGTGTCTTTCGTTAAAAAGACACAACAGTGTTTTTCTTTAGAAAGATGCAACCGCATC
>CAZBJM010000113.1:0-3419 GCA_964492225.1 uncultured Methanosarcinales archaeon | reverse complement strand
CCATGCCCTTGAGGTACGCCACCCCCAGCCCGCCGGTGGTGTACCAGCGGTGCTGGACGGTCTGCGGGTCGACGTCGGCGGCGGTGACGATGGAGAAGCCGGCGCGAACGCGCTCGTCGTTGGAGTCGTCGATGCGGGACTCGTCGCGGCGCACGAACGCGGAGACGCGGGTGAGCTCGATGGTCTCGAACCGCTGCCCGACGTCGTTGATGCCGGACTTCCCGCAGCGGGGGCAGGTGGTGGGGGTGTCGTCGCCCTCGTGGCTGTAGCCGCAGTGGGGGCAGAGCCGGACGGTGCGGATGGCGGAGCCGTCGTGGCCCACCTCGACGGCGTCGATGTCGATCTGGTGGCCGCCGACGTAGAACGACGCGCCGGGCGCGAAGTCGCGCAGGGCGTTGGCGCTGGCGCGGGAGTAGTCGGCGGCCTCGGAGTGGTATTCGCCGGTGTCGGAGTCGATCCAGCTCATGGTGACGTCGAGCTGGACGGAGTCGTCGACCAGCGAGTAGTTGGGCAGCAGCCCGATCCGCTCCAACGCGGAGATCCAGAAGTCGCCGTACGCGGCGCCGATCTGGGCCTCCAGCATGCGCTGCTCAGCCCGGGCCTCCTTGAGCGCGCGGGCATCGTCGTCGCTGTCCTGCTCGCGGGCCTCGAGGTCGGGCAGTTCGGAGACGAGCTGATCGAGGCGGTCCCCCAGGTCCTGCTGCTCGGCGTGCCAGCGCTGGGCGGCACGCCCGATGGTGGCCACCAGCCCGCTGGAGCCGTCCGGACCGGGGGTGGCCCACTGACGCAGCGCCTCGGCGGCATCCGGCCGGAGGGTGGCGGTGAGGTCGCCGTCGACGGCGAACGCGGCGAGGAAGCGGTCGACGGCGCCGGGCTTCCGGGAGGCCTCGATGAGCTGGTCGAGGAAGGTGTTCTTCCCCCCGGTGGGCTGCGCCAGAGCGGTGCCGGTGGTGCGGGGGTGGATGGCGTCGGGGTCGCGGGCGAGGCTGTCGGCGAGGTGGGCGATGTACTGGCGGCGGAGGATCTCCTCGGCGCTGAGGTACGTGGCGGGCGGGGTGACGGCGCCGTTGATGAGGGAGAGCGGGTCGCCGAGGCGGGGCAGGAACTCGCCGCGGCCCTGGACGAAGGCCAGGTCCAGCGCGTTGCCGGTGAGGCGGCCGGCGCGGCCGACGCGCTGCACGTAGTTGCTGACGGTGCGGGGCAGGGAGGCGAGCATCACCGAGGACAGGTCGCCGATGTCGATGCCCATCTCCAGCGTCGGGGTGGCCACCAGCACGTTGGGCGCGGTGGGGTCGTCGGCGCTGGACTTGAAGGCGTTCTCGTACTCGAGGCGCTTGGCGGTGTCTAGGAGGCTGGTGTGTTCGCGGGCGACGACGCGCCGCACCTCGGAGGAGCGATAGAGGCGGCGGTAGTAGTTGTCCGGGTCGCCGGGGTGGGGGGCGAGGGTGCCGGCGCAGGTGGCGTGCAGGCAGGGGCCGCCGTCGAGGTCCGCGCCGGTGGCGAGGCTGACGGGGAACTCGCCGTGGCAGGTGGTGCAGCGCAGGGTGTGGCGGCCGGCGTCGACGTCCGGGGCCTCGGTGGGCGCGACGACGACGCGCTCCGGCTCGATGGCGTAGACGGTTGCGCCGCTGCGGGTTTCGACGGCGTGGAGCAGCTGATCCTTGCCGAGCTGGTCCAGCAGCGTGCGGGCGAGCACTCCCCCGGCGGCGCCGTCGACAAGGAGGCAGCGCCGGGCCCACTGGGCGTACCAGGCGCGGGTGCCGGTGACGGGGTCGAGCAGCGCCTTGTGCGCATCGATCTTCGCGCCCTCCACCCGCGGGAACGCGGGCGTGGAGCGGCCGGGCGGGAAGGGCGGCATGTACTTGGCGCGGCCCTTGCGGCTCCACAGGTGCCAGCGGTTGCCGTCCTCGGTGACGTACCGCTCCAGCCACGGGTGCCAGATGCCGCCCTGGGTGCGGATGCGTTCGACGACGCCACGGGCCCAGGCGATGAGCATCCGGTCGTCCAAGTCGTGGGGAAACAGCCCGGGGTCGAGCGAGTCGAGTGCCTTCCTGGCGGAGCGCAGCAGGTCGGCGCCGTCGATGGCGACGTGGGCGCTCATGGTGCCGGTGCGCTCAAGGGTGCGGCCGAAGCTGCTGGTGAGGCCGAACTCGAGGGTGGCGGAGAACAGCAGCCGCTCCTGCGCGATGGCAGTGAGCTTGGCCGGCGGGTTGTCCCGCTCCCAGAAGGGCTTGAACTCGTCCTCGCGGGCGGTGAGGTTGGGGGCGAGCAGCCGGTAGCGCTTGAACTTGTCGTCTTTGGCCTGCTCGACGGCGTGCTCCACCAGCGCGGGCAGCGACCGCGGCGCGTCGCCGGCGGCACGCAGCACGGAACGCAAAGTGAGGGTGTGGGAGCGGGAGGAGACGAAGCCGGCGCGGTGGGCGGCGTCCTGGACGGAGTCGACGAAGACCAGCGACTTCTTCTCGGCCTCGTCGAGGGTGGCCTGGCCGAACATGTTGGACAGCGTCACCGACATCAGGGTGGCGATGGCGCTGCCGGTGAAGCGGATGGCGTCGGTCTGGCCGCAGCTGGGGCAGGTGTCCTTGGCGGAGTCGTCGTCGGCGTCCTCGCCAATGTGGGTGACGACGCGCAGCACCCGGCCCTCGCGGACGGCGGTGGGATCGACGTCGCTCTGGGTGGTGGTGATCCGGCGCTCGCGGGGATCGAACCAGGCCAGCCCTGTCTCGGGTGGGGCGTCGGAATCGACGTCAGCCGAGGCGTTGAGGAGCGGACGGAACCGGCCCTCGCGGGTTACGTGGTGGCGTCGGATGTTCTCGTCGTTGGCCGCCAGCTGGTCGCCGACCGGTCCGAGTTCGATTCCCCAGCCGGCGCGGCCGCAGAACCGGCAGTGGATGGCGGGGAACGCGATCCCCCCGCCCTGGGTGGCGTCCTCGCTGGCGACGGGCGGGCCGTCGTCGGCCCAACGGAAGCGGGCGGCGGAGTCGGCGTAACGGTCGATGCGGCTGAGTTCCCGTACCCACATGTGGGCCTCGGTAGACGGCATGGTCCGGTCTGGCCCGCCGTCCTTGCCGCGGGCCCGCAGGTGTCCGAGCGCCCCGTGGACGGCGATGATGAACCGACGGCGGACGTCCAGCGTCTCGGGCATGCCGCGGACGAGCCGCGCGAGCTCTGTGACGTGGGTGGCTTGGGCGGTGGCAGCCAGGAAGTCTCGGATGAATGCGCTGGACTTCGCGAGCGTCTTGAGGTCGGCGGTGTGCGGATCCTCGTGAAGAGCGGTCAGGACGATCCGACACAGCTCCGCTGGATCGGTGTCGTCGTCAATCTGAGCCACGACGTCGGCGGCTACCTGCTCGGTGACTTCAGTTTCCGCTGGTTGAGCCGGGCGCGAGCGGAGCGAGCCCCGTGTCGAAACCTCAGAA
>CAZBJM010000112.1:0-3426 GCA_964492225.1 uncultured Methanosarcinales archaeon | reverse complement strand
GATGGAACAAATACTGGTATCCAGTGCTACAACATCTTCAAGTCCATTTTTAGAATCTTTCATATAAGTACCTCCGCCCAGAGATGCAGAACATCCTCATAGAATGGGTCAAACGCATCAAATGTGAAGTTCATATGCGCGTGCTCGATAACACCGTTAAAAGGACTTAATCCTCTTTAACCCTATCCCTCAGGAACTTGTGCAAAATTCCGCCATTCCGATAGTATTCTACCTCTATCTCAGAGTTCAGCATCACGTTTACATTGAACTCCTTCATTTTTCCAGTATTGTCCTTTGCAACTACCCTGAGCTCTCCAAGGGCCTGTAGCTGTCCAATACCCATTATCCCAAAGCTTTCCATACCTGTAAGCCCCAGGCTTTCTGCATTCTCTCCTTTTTTGAAGCATAATGGCAACACACCCATTCCAACAAGGTTGCTGCGATGTATCCTCTCAAATGATTCTGCTATGACCGCCTTTACACCTAGCAACTGAGTTCCCTTTGCAGCCCAGTCACGGGAACTGCCTGTCCCGTATTCCTTTCCTGCCAGGATTATGAGTGGTATGCGGTTCTCCACGTATTTCATAGCCGCAGAATAGATGTACATCTCCTCTCCAGTGGGCTGATAAATTGTCCAAGCACCTTCTTTAGCAGGTATGAGCTTGTTCTTTAGGCGTACATTGGCAAAGGTCCCCCTCATCATAACTTCATGGTTACCTCGTCTGGAACCATATGAATTGAAGTGTTTATCATCCACTCCTCTGGAAAGCAGATATTGCCCTGCTGGATAGCTGGTGCGTATCGAGCCTGCAGGAGATATGTGGTCTGTTGTTATGCTATCACCCAACATCACCAATACCCTTGCATCTTTGATATCAGCAAGGGGAGCTGGGTCCAGAGGGAAATCCCTAAAGAATGGAGGTTCCTGTATGTAAGTAGAGGTCTTATCCCAGTCATAGAGCAGTCCGGAAGGTGCATTGAGCTCCCTCCATAGGGCTGTTCCTTCAAATACATTGGAATACTCCTTTCTGAACATTTCAGGTCTTACAAACTGCTTAGTATAGCTTTCAATGGTCTCATTTCCTGGCCATATGTCTTTAAGGAAGACGGGTTGACCATTGGGATCGGACCCGAGTGGCTCTGTATGTAGATCAATGTCCACGGTCCCTGCCAGTGCATATGCAACAACGAGCATGGGTGACGCAAGATAATTGGCCTTGACATGGGCATTTATCCTGCCTTCGAAGTTCCTGTTCCCACTAAGCACTGCTGCAACGGTGAGGTCCTTTTTCTCAATGTCCTTTGAAACAGTATCACTTAATGGACCACTGTTACCAATACATGTAAGGCAGCCATAGCCTACCACATGGAAGCCCAGTGCCTCCATATATGGCATAAGCCCTGCCTCTGTTAGATAATCGGTCACCACACGTGAACCTGGTGCAAGGCTTGTCCTGACAAAGGGCTTGACCTTAAGACCACGTTTCACTGCATTCTTTGCAAGGAGCCCCGCCTCCATGATAAGGGATGGATTGGAAGTATTGGTACAGGATGTGATAGAGGCAATGACAACAGAACCATGTCGCAGCTCCATGTCCATGCCCTTCTTTTTGGCAATGCCAGTAGGAAGTCTGGTATATCCTCCATCCTCAAGCCATTTACTGTGCTCAGCTTCATCCATGGCCACCTTACGGGTCTTTGCCTCATATACTTCTTTCATGGCCAGATGGAAGGTCCTTGGCATATCTGGTATAGCTATACGGTCCTGTGGTCTCTTTGGTCCAGCAAGACCAGGCATGACAGTGTTCATATCAAGTTCCAGCACAGAGCTGAACTCAGGTTCCACATCATCGTCGGTCATGAACAGGCCTTGTGCCTTGCAGTAGTCCCTGACAAGATCTACATGTTCCTTGCTTCTGCCGGTAAGGAGCATATATTCAAGGGTCTTTTCATCCACTGGACAAAAACCCATTGTAGCACCATATTCCGGAGCCATGTTGGCAAGTATTGCCCTGTCGGCAAGGTCAAGTGTCCTATACCCAGGTCCAAAGAACTCCACGAACTTATCCACAACACCATGCTTTCTGAGCATCTGCACAATGGTCAATACAAGGTCTGTGGAGTTCACACCTTCCCTTAGCTCTCCTGTGAGCCTGAATCCCACAACCTCCGGGACGGGCATGTAATACGGTTGCCCAAGCATCACAGCTTCAGCCTCGATGCCACCTACACCCCACCCAAGGACACCCAGTCCATTGATCATAGTGGTATGGGAGTCGGTACCCACAATGGTATCAGGATAGGCAATAAGCTCGGTATCCTTTTGTGTGACATGCACAAGAGGTGCCAGATATTCCAGATTGACCTGGTGTATGATACCACTTGCAGGGGGCACTACCCTCATATTGTCAAAGGCCTTCTGTGCCCAGCGCAACACTTCATAACGCTCCTTGTTCCTGTGGAATTCATACTTCTCATTGCAGTTCAAGGCATATGTCGTGCCATAATAGTCCACCTGTATGGAATGGTCGATGACAAGGTCTGCAGGTATGACAGGGTTTATCTTATTTGGGTCCCCACCCAGTCTTTGCATTGCGGCTCTTATGGCAGCTAGGTCAACGACCACCGGTACACCGGTAAAGTCCTGAAGTATGACCCTTGAGGGCACAAAGGGTATATCGGAACTATGGATGGATACCGGAGTCCATTCTGCAAGGTTACGCACATCGTCTTCAGTGATCACCTTCCCATCTACGTTCCTTAGTACATCTTCAAGTAATACCCTGATAGAGTATGGAAGTGATGAAAGCCTTACAATGCCCTGCCTTTCCAGTTCCTTCAGACTGAATACTGTTACTTTCCTGCCACCAAGCTCCATGTTCTGCCTGGTCCCAAAGGGATTGATACGAGTTTTCTCCACGAGTGTCACCTTGATATATTTGCGCGATCGATATGATATGTATTGTAATGCTATATGACTAATAGCCGCTTATATCTTTTATAGATTGTTTTTGGGCGTCCATAAAATCTATACAGATATATAACTTTGCTTGTTTGTATTGGATACAGTGAAAGGATATTTCAATACTTTGCGAGCGGTGGATCAGATAGCTAGAGAGGTACACACCGGTGTAAATTAAATGGTCCGAACAACTTGATCCAAAAGGTATGTCAGGTTTCAAAGGTTTTACACCGCGCCACTTTGCCCTGTGATCCATTTGAGGGCATATAGCAGACCATTGGCCGACTGCTTGCGCCCGCGCGCGTTCTGACCGGTATCCGGGCCTATAGACCAAAACCTTTGCCCAGTGCATTATAACCCCACCAGGGAAGGATACATGCACAGATGATGGCTTGGATTGGAACACTATCCTCGCATTAGAAACTATACCGAAAGGTCAGTCAATTGTTTTACCTAGCTACCGA
>CAZBJM010000111.1:0-3502 GCA_964492225.1 uncultured Methanosarcinales archaeon | reverse complement strand
TACTAATTGTTCCTTTTTCAAAGGATACTGGGGTGCGTTTCGAAATATTCATATTACTTAAGGTCCATGGTAAAGGAACTTAGGACCTATGGATATTGCCGCAATGCATGGATGCGATATTGAGGCCTAACGATTATAATGTGTAAGACATGACCGATGGTAAGTGGGATGATAAGTTCAGAGCTTTTCTGAAAAAGTATTATTGGGATAACATCCTTCAGCTTGCGAACGATTATCCAGACAAACGTAGTATATACGTTGATTTTTCAGATCTTGACATCTTTGATAGGGAACTTGCAGATGAACTGCTAACTCATCCGGACGAGGTACTCCCATGTGCAGATAATGCACTCAGGAGCATTGATATCCCCATTGAGAAGACCATGGATAATGCAAAGGTCCGTTTCATCAGGATACCAAACCGCATACCTGGCAGGGACCTTCGCAGTAAGCATCTTTTACAGCTCATAGCCGTTGAAGGTATGATCCGTAAGGCAACAGAGGTCCGCCCCAAGATCATCAATGCAGCCTTCAAGTGCATGCGCTGTGAGCACATGACGATCATACCCCAGACCGAGATCAAGTTTGTGGAGCCTCTAGAATGTGAGAATGATACCTGTGGCAGGAAAGGTCCATTCAAATTAGAGATCCAAGAGTCCCAATTCATCGATTCGCAGAAGATGCAGGTGCAAGAGTCTCCGGAGAATCTCAGGGGAGGGGCACAGCCCCAGAGCTTGGATGTGGATGTGGAGGACGACCTGGCAGGGATAGCCAAGCCCGGTGACCGTGTCACCATCAACGGTGTCCTTAGGTCATATCAGCGTACCACAAGGGACGGCAAGTCACCATACTATGATCTTGTCCTGCATGCCCTGTCCATTGAATACACTGACCTCGAGTTCGATGAGCTTGTGATCACCCCGGAGGATGAGGAACAAATCCTTGCCCTAAGCCGTGACCCTGATATCTATAATAGGATCAGCAAGTCCATCGCACCCTCTATCTACGGATATGAGGATGTGAAGGAAGCCCTTTCACTTCAACTCTTCTCCGGTGTGCCCAAACACCTACCGGATGGGTCTAGGGTACGCGGAGACATTCATATGCTCTTTGTAGGTGATCCTGGTGTGGCAAAGAGTCAGTTGCTACGCTATATGGTAAAACTTGCCCCCAGAGGTGTCTTTGCATCCGGCAAGAGTGCTTCATCAAGTGGTCTTACTGCAGCTGCTGTCAGGGACGACCTTGGGGACGGGCGCTGGACACTTGAAGCAGGTGCCCTTGTGATGGCTGACATGGGTATAGCCGCTATCGATGAAATGGACAAGATGAGCTCAGAGGACAAAAGCGCCCTGCACGAGGCTATGGAACAGCAGACCATAAGTGTTGCAAAGGCGGGTATAATCGCAACTCTGAGGTCTAGGTGCGCACTGCTTGGTGCAGCTAACCCCAAATATGGTCGTTTTGACCGCTATGAAGGGATAGCACAGCAAATTAACATGCCACCGGCACTTATGTCCAGGTTCGATATGATATTCATCCTGCTGGATACACCTAATGAAGAAATGGATGCAAAGATAGCAAAGCACATCCTCAAGTCCCATTATGCAGGTGAGCTTTCAGAACAGCGCAAGAACATCCCAGCAAGTAAGGTCACCCAGCAGCTTGTTGATGAACACATGGAGGTCATCAAGCCCGATATCGATCCAGACCTGATGCGCAAATATGTTGCATACTCAAGAAGGCATGTCTACCCGATAATGGAAAAAGATGCCCGTGAGCATCTGGTCAAGTTCTATATGGACCTGCGTAAGATGGGTGAAGGTAAGGACTCCCCTGTACCGGTCACAGCCAGGCAACTGGAAGCCCTTGTCCGGATGGCCGAGGCAAGTGCCAGGGTAAGACTGAGCAACGTTGCAACCCTCGATGATGCCAAAAAGATCACCCGTATTGTCTATTCATGTCTGAAACAGGTCGGTGTAGATCCAGAAACGGGAGCTCTCGATGTGGATATCATTGCCTCTGGCACTTCCAAGAGCCAGAGGGATAAGATAAAGGTCATCAGGGATATAATAAAAGCAATAGGTGACAAGAATCCGGGAGGAAAGGCTCCGATAGAAGAGGTCATCGCCGAGGCACAGGCACAACAGATAGATAGACATCATGCTGAGGAGCTTATAGCCAAAATGAGGCGATCCGGAGACCTGCTCAAGCCAGATAATGAACATATAAAAGTAGTATGAGCGATGTAATATCATGTATATCAAGATCCATACGGCCGGAGGAAGTTCCGTTGTTGCAATATGCGACAAAGAGCTCCTTGGCAGGAAACTCAGAGAAGGTAACGTCAGTGTAACTATATCTGAGGATTTCTATAAAGGTGAGCTTGTGACAGAAGAAGAAGCGACGGAGGTCATCACCAGGGCAACGAATATCAATCTCTTTGGTGAGAGGGCCGTATCCTGCGCCGTAAGATGCGGTGTAGTAGCTCCTTCAAGTATAAAGATCATCGATGGTGTGGCACATGCCCAGGTATTCAGAATATAGACCTTGTGAGACATTAAAGAGGTTTGTTCTATGAGCGATATAGAAAAACAGAACGCTACCAATATGACTTTAAAGACCTATGGAAAAAGCGACCTCATAGGTAAAGTGATCGAGAAGCACAGAAGACTTTTAGATGAGTATGGCCTGCAGTTTAAAGAAATATCCGAGCAGGTACAGTCGATCAACGAGGGGATAACATCCGCCAAGGAGAGAAAGGAGTTTGTGGCAACCAGGACCGAAGTTCTGGTAGAGAAACGACAGTTGTTCTATCACCTGGCTGAAAAACTGCTTGGTGATATCTGCGAGGCCTGCAAGAACGATAGTGCCACCTTGAAAGAATTGAAAGCTGCAACTGTCGATCTTCCAAAGATGAAAGGTGCTATTTCCCCTGAAGATGAGATGAAGATAGCAGAGCCAATATTTGCAAGTCTGGATACGATGCGGTCTTCCATTCCTGACGCCCGTAGCACTATCGATTCTATGATATCCCGTATGAAGGATGCCATGGCGGCAAATGCTGAGCTTTCCACAATGAAGCAACCTGAAGCAGTTCCCGAACCAACGGGAGAGAATAAGGAAAAAGGACTTGCTGAACTGGAGCAAAAGTATAAATGGCTCGAGAATAGGCTAAATAGCCACAAGGAAGCCCTTGCCTACTGGGAAAAGGAAAGCGCCGGGGCTGAAGAGGTGAAAGTATGACAGATCCCTCCACAATGACAGAAAGAGAACTGAAGAACAAGGTAGATGAGCTCAGGACCCAGATAGGGCAGCAGGACAGGGAACTGAAATCCATATACCGACAGTTGAAGCTTCACTACACCAATATGGATGATGTGAGGGCTAAACGTGATGAGCTCAATGGAAAGGTAAAGAGCCTGGTTGCAAAGGCGCGGGATGCTAAGAACAGCAGGGATGCTCTCAATGCCCGTATCTCTGAGCTCAAGGCCTCAAGGAATGC
>CAZBJM010000110.1:0-3594 GCA_964492225.1 uncultured Methanosarcinales archaeon | reverse complement strand
AGATACCTATATAAGACACAAACGCAACATTGACCACTTAGCGAACATGCGATACGAAATCATAGACTCACATTGCCACCTTGATTTCCCAAAGTTCAATGGTGACCGCAAAGAAACCATCGAAAGGGCAAAACAAGCGGGGTTGAGAGCAATAATCAACTCAGGGGTGGATTACAGCAGCAACCATGCGGCTTTGGAACTATCCCATAGCTACGACCTTATACATGCAACACTTGGACTAAGCCCACTGCTGGTACCTCAAGCCAGTGAGGAGAAGATCCAGCAGATACTGGCCCAGATAGAAAGGAACATAGACAAGGCCGTAGGTGTTGGGGAATGTGGACTTGACTTCCATTATTATACAGATGAAAAGGACAGACAACGTCAGATAGACGTGTTCCAAAAAGTGATAGCTATCGCCAGAAAACATAATAAGCCCCTGGTCATACATGGAAGAGAGGCCGAGGAAATTGCCCTAAAGCTTAGCTCTGACCTTGACCATGTGATATTCCACTGTTTTGGGGGCTCCATTGAGACCATGTGGGATATCGTGGATGCAGGACATTATGTATCTGTCCCGACCTTGGTCTGTTTTTCAGAACATCACCGTCAAATTGCAACACAACTGCCCCTGAGCAATATGATAATAGAGACCGATAGTCCTTACCTGTCACCCCGCAAAGGCAGGAACGAGCCAGCATTTGTGGCTGACTCGGTCATCCATATAGCCAAGCTCAAAGGCATAGAAGCATCGGAAGTAGCCAGTTGCACAGTGCATAATACACGCAAGATATTTGGTATATAAGAAGATATTGCGCAAATGTTTTAAAGATCATACAAGGAGAGAAAATGCAAGTAAAACAATTCAATACCGGTCATTATGATGCTAATTCATACCTCATAAATGGAAAAGTACTCATTGACACTGGGATAAACACTTCTGCACTCATGGCCGCGATCGGGGAACATATAAACATCGATGAGCTGGAGCTGATAGTACTCACCCATTGTCACTTTGACCATACTGCAGCCGTCCCTGAGATTGCAAAAAGGAGTGGAGCACGGATAGCTATCCACAAGGATGAAATACCATTGTTGAAAGATAAGAACAGTAATGCTGCGGCACTCTTTGGTCGCCCTGTGCCTGTCATTGAACCTGACATACTGCTCGAGGATGAACAGAGGATAGATATAGGTAATGGAGAGGAGCTCCAAGTGATACACACACCAGGCCATACCCCTGGATGCGTATGCCTCTATGAACCCATCACAAAGGGTCTGTTCTCAGGAGATACAGTATTCCCCGAAGGCAGTATAGGTCGCACAGACTTTCCTGGTGGAGATGGAGCTGCGATGATATCATCCATACGTAAGCTCACTGCACTTGACATAAGGGCAATGTACCCAGGACATGGTAATATAACCACCACCCGTGTGAATGAACAAATAAAGATGTCACTGAATATGTCCGAAAGATATCATAGATCTTAGAACAGGCCATACCATGGTTAGAAAAGGAAGCAAGTCGGGACTGAGCTATAGAAAGCCAGAACAGGAAACACAAAGCAAGGTCAAACCTGGTAACGAAAGGACGAGCAAGGAAAGAAAGAACAACAGGCCACGGGGGATAGATACACGATTCCTCCCCATGGATATGGATGAGGCCCGGAGAAAAGGATGGGAAGAACTTGACATCATCCTTGTGACAGGGGATGCATATGTGGACCACCCTGGGTTTGGGACAAGTATCATTGGCAGGGTACTGGAAGATGCGGGTTATAGGGTCGGAGTAATAGCACAACCAAAATGGGATGATACCACTGCATTTACAAAGCTTGGAAAACCACGCTTGTGCTTTGCCGTGAGTGCCGGAAACACTGATTCCATGGTAAGCAACTACACCCCATCAAAGAGATTGCGCCAGGAAGATACCTATTCACCCGGGAACAAAACGGGACTTCGACCCAACCGGGCCTGCATTGTCTATACGAACAGGCTCAAAGAGGCATATCCAGATGTACCGGTAATAATTGGTGGTATTGAGGCTTCACTGCGTCGCTTTGCACAATACGACCACTGGTCAGACAAAGTACGCCAATCGATACTGGCTGATGCGCCTGCTGACCTGCTGGTCTATGGTATGGGAGAGTTGCAGATGCTGGCCATTGCAGGCAGACTTAAAGAAGGAGTTGCGGTCAACCAGATCAATGATATTGATGGTACGGTCTGGAAGATCGATGTTAAGACCTGGAAGGAGAAGCAGGAGGAGATACTCAAGGAATATCTGATGATAGCACCCTTCACTGATGTTTCACAAGATAAGGACCACTATGCTCAGGCATTCAGAACTATCTATGAAGAACAGGACCATATCAATGGTCGAGGGATAGTGCAAGTGCATCCAAAGACCATTGTGGTGCAGAACAAACCCATGCGCCCCCTGAGCCAGAATGAACTGGACCACGTGTATGAATTGCCATATACCCGGGAGACCCATCCAAGCTATCATGAAAAGGTCCCAGCCCTTGATATGGTCAGATTCTCCATAAGTACACACCGAGGTTGTTTTGGCTCCTGTTCCTTCTGTGCAATAGTGATGCATCAGGGCCGCATGATCAGAAGCCGTAGCATTGCTTCCATCCTTAGGGAAGCAGAAAGTTTCAGGAATATCAAGGGTTTCAATGGTACCATCAATGGACTTGGGGGCCCTTCAGCAAATATGTATGGCATGGATTGTAAAAAATGGGAAGATAGCGGTGCTTGTAGGAATAAGTTATGCCTTTACCCCCGTGTATGTCCTTCCCTTGACACCAGTCACAGCAAACTGACAGAACTGATGCAACGACTGCGGGAACTACCGGGCATCTCAAAGGTCTTCATAGGCTATGGGGTGCGTTATGATCTGGCATTGCTTGATGAGGGATATATGGAAGAGCTCTGTGCTCACCATGTGAGCGGTCAGCTTAAGGTTGCTCCTGAACACTACTCGGACAATGTCACCTCTGTCATGAAAAAGCCCGACAGGAAGACCTTTGAAAGATTTGAGCAGAAATTCAAGGAAATAAATAAAAAGCTTGGAAAGGACCAGTACCTTGTGGCGTTCCTCATCTCAGGACATCCCGGATGCACTATTGAAGATATGATAGATACTGCAGAATACATACGTGACAGCGGCCGCTATACCAGACAGGTGCAAGACTTCACCCCCACCCCTATGACCGTAGCTACATGCATGTTCCATACCGGCATCGACCCCTTCACGAGTAAGAAGATATATGTAGCCACCACAGCCCGGGAAAAGAACATCCAGCGTGCCATGTTGCACTATAAGGAACCCGGTAATTACGCCCTGGTCTACGAGGGCCTTAAGCTTGCAGGAAGGACGGACCTTATAGGGAACACATGGAACTGTCTCATTCCAAGGAGCCCTGAAAAGAAGAGCGGATGGTGACCTTAAAAGGTCGGATACTTTACTTTTTTTGAGATGAGGGGCGAATGTATCTCGCGCGCGCGGAGGCGTAGCCCATGGAATTAAATGAAAAAGGAGACCGTGGACATATAACCAATAGGGCCGTCCACAAGCACCACACACCA
>CAZBJM010000109.1:0-3641 GCA_964492225.1 uncultured Methanosarcinales archaeon | reverse complement strand
TTCTGATCAGACAAACTCCTATCAGCTTAAAGTTCCGCACAGCCGGACATGTTCTCAAAACTTTCGTGGATGAGTAGCCAGTACGCGGCCAGTTCTTCATCATATGACCTGTGTTCACAGAACCGGGTACTAATATACCTTTTAAACTCCGGACCATGGTTTGCTACAAGGAGGTGTACCATCTCATGGAACACAATATACCTTATCAGCTCTTCTGGAAGGAATCTCATATGTGTATTAAGGGTGACCTTTCCACTTGAGCTACAACTTCCCCACTTGGTCTTCATCGTCCTGAAGCTTACGGTCTTGGGAGTTACACCTAATTCCTTTGCAAAAGAAGGTATCGTCTCAGCGACCAAATATTGAAGCCTCTCAATAGAACTGTCATCTGCAAGCTTTATTTCCTTAATTCTGGCACGGGTTACCTGATGCTTGCTATACCGATTATATATCCATCTTTTGTGACGCTGGATAACCTGCTCATGGTCACGCATGCCAGGTGGAACTATCAGGCTCAGCCTGCCTTTTTTGAACTCAAGGCGAGGAGACCTTATATTCTTGCGGATAAGGTCATAGTGAATGACTGCATCCTTTATTGTTACCTTGTGTTCTGCAGACAAAGCCTTCAAGTCCCGACCTCCCTTAATCTTTCGGGACCAAGTGCTCCATCACTTCTGCCATGACCCTGTGACGTATCATATACTCTTTGAAGTTCTCATTGGCCCTACGTATAGAATATGGGTCCTCACACCATTCAATGGGATTGGAGTAAAGCACCTCCATGAGGGTCAACCCATAGGCTGGTGCCGGTTCAAGACCCTCTTCATATGTTTCAGGATGAAGCATCTGCTGAAGCCATGCCTCGTCCCTGACACCACTTCCCACCATAGTTAGAGCTGTTACTATCTTGCGCACCATGTTCCAAAGGAAACTGTTGGCTTGGAGGTCTATCTTTGTCAGGGTTCCGCTGACCCTCACATCCACTTTCTCAATGATGCGAACAGTGCCTTTATCTTCATCTTTGCTACAAAAGTTAGCAAAATCATGAGTACCTACCAGTATTCTGGAAGCTGACCTTATCCTTGAGATATCATACTCCTCACCACTCATGATATAACGATACCTCCGAGCAATTGCAGCTCTTCTGGGGTCAAAGTCATCAGGTATTATTGCATGTGCCCATACCCATATGGCACTTGGGAGCTTGGAATTTATCACCCTTGGGATGGCAAGGTTCACCTTATCTGTATCAAATGCAACTACAAGTTCTCTTGCATGCACACCTGCATCGGTCCTACCTGCACTGACAAAATTTGCGGACTTTGGGTCTTGTATTATCTCCAGCTCTGTAAGTGCCCTGAAGATCTCTCCTTCAATGGTTGCAACATCTGGTTGCACCTGGGAACCGTGAAAACCCGTACCAACATATGCTATCTTAAGTGCTACTCTCATGCCATTTCACACGCATCATATATTCTTTTTTCTATAATAGAGTTCTCTTACTAAAAGCAAAACTATGATGAAGAGGCACCCAAACAAAAACCAGACACTGTGATGGGATAGGATATCATATGGCAACAAACTGGATACATTTTCAGATAGGCCAGGTTCCGCTATCAATGAAAGGTTATCAGCTGTTGTCGGTCCATTATTCACCGTACCACTATATGCAAGTTCAGTCAAATTATTCCCTGTACTGGTATTATTCACAGCAAGCCGCCCGGATGCGTACATTTCCGGTGATGGAACGATATCGGTATAGACTACACTCCTAGAATTATCTGCCACTTTATATACATCTAGAGCATCTGAAGATGTGCTGGCTGGAGAAAGCGCAAAGTCATCTACCCTGTTCCTTGCAAGCAACTCAAGCCCTGCCGCTGCAAACACAGCTCCTGCAGTAAGACCAAGATATTTCTTCAACATATTGAGCATTGAGGACCTGTCCCTCTGCAGGCTTCCTGGTGCAACGACTATGAACTTTTTGACGGGTTCATATATCTTGATCTCCCTGCCTTTCTTGCTCCATTTGGTCTGCTTTACCTTGAGCAGGTCAACACCTACCAGTGCATCGATGTTGTACTTAATAGTGGTAAGTGGCATAGATAGCTTCTCGGCAACATCCGTTGCTGACATGGGCTTATCTGTGAGAACCTCCAGTACCTTCATGGCCTTATCATTTGCCAATATCTGCGTGATCTTTTTTGAGTCCTCCGATAGGGGCAGGATAAGGACCTTCTCAGAACCTGCCATTTCTTCGCTTTCTTGCATAAGTGTACTATATAAGAAGGTCATTATATCATTTCCTTAAGGTCATAGGTGGGGTAGATACAGGTCTGTTTAAAATATATGGATATGTATCTCGTAAAGTTAAAGAATGAAAAGGACAATATGTCCTAAATTCCGGGGCTAAATAATGATAAGTAAAGAAAGGATAATGGAGATAATAGGGAAATACGACCTGAACAATATCAGCATTGCGACGGTGTGTTCCCATTCAAGCCTTCAGATCTTTGATGGGGCAAGGAAAGAAGGTTTCAGGACCATAGGGATATGTGTCAAAAAGCCCCCAAGATTCTATGATGCTTTTCCAAAATCAAAGCCTGATGAGTTCATCATAGTCGATAGTTACAAGGATATCCCATCCATAGCTGACCAGCTTGTGGCAAAGAACGCTATCGTCATTCCCCACGGTTCCTTTGTTGAATATCTGGGACACGAGCGTTTTGTGGAACTGCCGGTACCATCCTTTGGTAACAGGGCTGTACTGGAATGGGAGTCGGACAGGGAGAAGGAAAGGACCTGGCTTGAAGGTGCAGGCATCCTTATGCCCGGAAAGGTGAACCCTAAGGAGATAAATGGTCCTGTGATGGTAAAATATCATGGGGCGAAGGGTGGAAAAGGTTTCTTCATCGCTAAGAACTATGAAGAGTTCAAGGCACACATCAAGCCCGATGAGAAGTACACTGTGCAAGACTTCATCACAGGAACCCGATATTACTTCCATTATTTCTACTCACCTGTGCGTCAGGAAGGTTACCGCCTGAGCGAGGGTATATTGGAAATGCTGAGCATGGACCGCAGGGTGGAGTCCAATGCCGATGAGATCTTCCGTCTGGGTTCCCCCAGGGAACTGGAGCAAGCTGGTATACACCCCACTTATGTTGTGACAGGGAATGTCCCACTGGTTGCAAGGGAGTCACTGTTGCCATTGATATTCGAACTTGGGGAGAAGGTCGTGGAAGAATCCCTGAGCCTCTTTGGAGGGATGATCGGACCATTCTGTCTCGAAACTGTGGTAACCGATAATCTGGAGATCAAAGTGTTCGAGATATCTGCAAGGATAGTGGCAGGCACGAACCTGTATATGAACGGCTCTCCATATTCAGACCTCATAGAGCCTGGTTTGTCCACTGGAAGAAGGATAGCCCAGGAGATCAAATACGCAATATCAGTAGGTAAGCTGGACAAGATACTGTCCTAATTGCTCATAGTAGACAAAAGGGAGTGGGGAAGGCCAAACTTGGGTGAAGCCGTCCCAACTGAAATGGGAAATTATCTTTGTGTAGTTTTGGTCAGTCCATGGCCTATTGCAGGGTCTACTGCATTTAATGCAAAAAAGCAAGCAGTTACTTATATAT
>CAZBJM010000108.1:0-3682 GCA_964492225.1 uncultured Methanosarcinales archaeon | reverse complement strand
CGAAAATGTGACCGGAACCGAGCGGTGGTACCCCGCCCGCGCATGTCCTGAATGCGGGAAGACCCTGGAGATGGACTCGGCCAGCGTGCGCGCCACGCGCCAGGTGGTGGACATACCGCTTCCGATCGCGGCCACGGTCGTCAACCACATGGCGATGCGGGTGAAGTGCTCCCGCGGGCATTGCTGCAAGGGAGAGTTCCCCCAAGAGGTGAACGCCCCAGTGTCGTTCGGCCCCAACATCATGGCGATGACACCCTACCTGAGCACTTACCAGAATGTCCCCTTCAAGCGGCTCACCCACCTGTTCGAAACCATCTTCGGGCTTCACGTCAGCGAGGGGTCCGTGTCCAACATGCTGAAAGCCACGCGTAAGTTCTCCAAGACTCCCTATGAGATGATACGCCGGAAAGTCGCCGGGGGAAAGGTCGCCGGGGCGGACGAGACCGGGATCAACGTGAATGGAAAAAACAACTGGCTCTGGGTTTTCCAGAATGCCGTGGCCACCTTCCTCGCCTTTGACGGGAGCAGGAGCCACAATGTCATCAACAAACACTTTACCCGGGAAGAGCTGGGTGGCGTGGCATGGGTCACCGACCGGCTTCCGGCCTACTTCATGGCGGACGTGGGAATGGACGGCCACCAGATATGCGTCGCCCACCTGTCGCGCAACCTCACCCACACCATGCAGGCCTTCCCGGATGATCCGTGGAGCCTGGACATGCTCGACCTGCCGCGGGAATCCGTCCATCACCGCAACGAGAGGGGCATCGGGACTACATCTTCACCTTCCTCGCCGATCCGGCCGTCCCTCCCACCAACAACGACTCCGAGAAGGCATTGAGGCCGGCCAGGACCAAATTGAAGGTCAGCGGGTACTTCCGCTCCGACGAGGGAGCGGAGAACCACGCCACCGTCGCGTCCGTCATCCAAACAGCGGTCAAAAACGGGCAGAACCCCTTCGAGGTCCTTCGGGTCATTGCGACCCTCGAAAAAATATAGCGTCGAGTTGTACATGGTTATTGACGGATTCATGGTTCTCTGCCTATGGGCGGAGTACCTGAGTAGTTACTAATCAGGAAGAAACGGAAAAAACAACGACCCTGATTTCGACATGGCCGGGTCAGGATAAAACTGAAATCTCGAAATTCTAAATAAGAGAGCGTTACGACTTGTTAAGTAATAAAATCTTGTTAACTTTACAGTATTATTTTAAACATTATCAAGATGTTTACATATGAAACTGTCCAAAATCACCCATCGCAACGAATCGCGTATACGAGTGGATTTTCCCCACAGCACGGAAACAATTGCAAGAATGCAACAAGTACCTGATATACGCTGGAGCCGTTCGCTGAAATGCTGGCACGCGCCCTACACAAAGGAGGCTTTCGAGAAGATAAAAGAGTTGCTTCCAGAGATATTAGACCGGCATTCACCAGAAAACGAAAAGATCATCACTCCTGACGCCGCACTGAGAAATCGCGGCCAGGCATCGGACACCGACCCGCGATTGAACATAAGCACGAAGAAGAATAATCTAAAATTAAAGAAAAAAAGTGACGCATGCAGTGAAATAAAACCTAATGTCGCTGAAATACAGATTGTTATTACCGCCAAACGCATTTTTATAAAGTTGCCTAAAAATGAGACTGACATACAGTTTTTGAGTTCGTTCAAATATACACGTTGGGACAATGCAAACCGACAGTGGGTAGTGCCCAACTATGGCAAGAATCTGGATGTTATTAAAAATTATTTCAGAAACCGCTCGCTCTCGATTACAGAGCAACGAGATGGAATAATCGCAGAAGCAAAAAAAACCATCGCCGAGACCGGCGTGCTTCGAACTCTTAATTACCGCAACCGCGAATTGCGGATATATCTTGTGTATGACCGCCTGCTGATAGATGACATTAAGAAGATACCCATGAGCCGGTGGAGCGGCGATGAAAGTTGCTGGATAATGCCTTACAGCGAGCAGAATGTTGAAAACGTGTGTAAGTTATCGGAAATGCACAACTTGAAATGGGCCTATCAATTGCTATCGGGGACCGAAGGATTGCCCCGTCAACCTAAGCACGCCAATTACCTCCGCTGCCCGAAAGAATTTTCCGAAAAACTAAAGGAACTGCGTTACAGCGAAAACACACAAAAGGTATATTGCGGTTTGTTTGAAGAATTCATAAACTATTATCCTGATAAAGATGCTGAAAAGATTACGGAAAATGAAGTTATTGCCTTTTTGCGCTATTTGGTGAATGACAGAAAAATATCCATCTCCTATCAAAACCAAAGCATAAATGCGATTAAGTTTTATTATGAACGGGTATTGGGGGGACAGCGAAAAATATACCTGATAGAACGACCGCGCAAGGAAACTATTTTGCCCGAAGTATTAAGCGAGGAGGAGATAGCCGCCATCCTTAAATCCATTACCAATATCAAACATAAAGCCCTGATTATGACAATTTATTCGGGCGGACTGCGTATCAGCGAATTGATTAACTTAAAGGTGAAAGACATTGATAGCGACCGGATGCAAATAAGGATTTCACAATCGAAAGGAAAAAAAGACCGTTATACCTTGTTAAGTAAAAAAACCTTGTTAACTTTACGCCAATATTTTACAGAATATAAACCCAAGGAGTGGCTGTTTGAAGGAGAAGGTGGAGGGCGATATGCACAGCGAAGCATTCAAAACATATTGAAAAATGCTGTTAAAAGAGTTGGAATAAAGAAAAGAATAACTGTACATTCGTTAAGGCATAGTTTTGCAACTCATTTATTGGAGAATGGAACCGACTTGAGATACATACAATTATTACTCGGACATGCGAGCAGTAAGACAACTGAAATTTACACACATATAACCACTAAAGGATTTGAACAAATAACCAATCCTCTGGATAAGTTAGAGATATAATAATTTTATAAATTGTGTATACGCCATAAACAAAACATTAATGCAAAATGCAAAACATTCATTATCAGGTCAAATACGTTTACATAATGCAAATATATACGCCACGCTATGGCGTATACACTGACGTTAGCAAACATTAAAATAAACAATATGAAATTGAAACTTTTAGCAATATTATTTGCATCATTATTTTCTCATACTTTATTAAGTCAAGAAATTGTTAGAATTAAAGATTCTGGAATTGGAGATGAATCTATTCGTATTAAAGAAAGTGGAATTGGAGATATTTCCGTGAGATTTAAAGACTCAGGAATAGCAGACTTTAGTGTTGGGTTTACAAATAGTAAATCAAAAGCAGATTATGTTTTAAAATACTCAGGATTAGGAGATCGTTCAGTAAGAATTAAGGAAAGTGGAATTGGAGACATCTCAATTCGTATAAAAAACAGTGGGATTGGAGACATCTCAATTCGTATAAAAAACAGTGGAACAGTTGATTTCTTAATATACTCAGAAAAGGAATATGTGCCTAAAAGTGAAATTATTGCCTGTTTAATAAATGTGATAAAAAAGCAAGCAGAATATGAAGATTAAAAAACGATTTGCTAACACTGTATATACAAAATAGGCAAGGCAATAGTATATTCAAAGTTACATTACAGTTCAACTGTTGTCTAATCCGAAAGGTTTACAGCTTGCAATCGCCTACTTTGCATATACTAACCGTTACCAGCCATATTAAGACGATAGAAAAATGAA
>CAZBJM010000107.1:0-3685 GCA_964492225.1 uncultured Methanosarcinales archaeon | reverse complement strand
TGCACTTGTCAACAAATTTTGGACACGAATTTCAAAAAATTATTCAGTTACATCGTAAGATTACACAAGCCGTACGACACCCTTGACATCGCTCCAAGAAACGCTGGACAGCTTTCGCCGACGGTATGAACTCATGAACAGATTTGATTTGTCATCCGTCGGATATATAGTGTAGCGTTTCTTTACGGCTGAATGTCAAGGGCAAGCCGCTAATGCGGTGTCTGGTATCTGCCTCCGGATCCGAATCTATGAACAGATTATGCGGAATACTTTTCACGGTACTGCTTCGGAGTAAGATAGCTAAGGGTATAGGCCGGACGTTCTTCGTTGAAGAACTTGATATATTCATCTACTTCATCGTGAACCGGTCGTTCACCTGTGACATGAAAATCCATAAAAAGCTCTGCTTTGATCCAGCCATTGATGGATTCCATTGCGCTATTATCGGTAGGAGTTCCTGCTCTGGACATGGATCTTGTCACATACATTGGAAGAAGATCATTAAATGCCTTTGAAGCATAAACAGATCCTTGATCGGAATGAAGAATCATCTGGTATTCCGGATGTTGCTTCTTTAATTCAAGAAGATCTTTCAGGCCGCTTATATAGGTCATTCGATCACCACGTTTAGAGGAAAGGGAATGGCTTAAGATTTCATTATTCCATAAATCCATATATAAGGTGAGCTCATAATAGATACCTTTTACCCAGAATGCTGTCATATCGCTGACGACACACTGAAGAGGTCCATCAATCTGCATCTCTGACATAAGGAGATTCGGAAAAATCTTAAAGGGAGCACCTGGTTTCTTGTATTTATAATGCTTCGCTTTGCTTTTGATACCAGCAACTTTACAACATTTGTGTGCATATGGATCGGACATCTTGATGCCTTTATCCAGACGGATTTTAGCATTTAGCCATCTGTATCCGTGTGATGGATATTTCAAATGGTATTCCTTGAATAACTGGATGTTTTCAACTAATGCTTTTGTTCTTGGAGCCGGATTGTTGAGCATCTTCTTCCAATAATAGAAGCTACTTCGATTAATCTGCATAGTTTCACAGAGAAGATTAACCGGAAACTCTCCTGAAAGTTCAAGAATTACTTGGTATTCTTGCTGCTGTAATGAATTACCGAACCATCCCCCTTCACTTCGTAACCTTTTTTTAATCGTGTTTCTGTAATGCGTGCCTGAACCAGAGCTTGAATTAGTTCTTCTTTTGTCATAGATTCATATTCTTCAAGATTTGGTCGCTTTACTTCAATAGAAGGGGAAGATTTGACTTTTGTAGTTGAATTCTTTCTTCCACCTTTTTTGTGGGGAAGGTTATTGGTATCTCTATACAGCCACATATAATTACGAGCTGTATTGTCGCTGATATCATATTCCTGAGCAGCTTGAAATCTGGTTATTTCGCCTTCATAAATACGGCGACCAATGTCCAAACGTTGTTCTAATGTGTATTTCATGGTAAACCTCCTGTGGAACTAGGAATCAGTCATGACTAAATATGAAAGTTCATTGTTTAGATTATAACTCATATGTGTCTAAAAATTGACCCCTCCGTGTCCAAAATTAGTTTACCACTTCAACCCCAATCCGTCACTTTTGAAGTCAAGGGGATGACCGCGTCGGCACAGACGGTCTCGGCGCAATCCGCGCCTTCCAACCCCTCCTCGGCAAGCGCCGTCAGCCGGGCGCAGAGTTCCTCTCCCGTTCCAACTTCTTCCGTGACGGCGAGCGCGTATGATTCTTCCGTGTTGTCCGATGGGACAAGCGCGCATCAGATACAAGTGAATAGTCAAATTCCCGCGCCGGATTACGCGAATTCCGGTTCAAACGGCGGAGCATATCCGCTGTCCCCTCCATCCGCTTCGGGGAATTTGCAAAACAGCGCCGCCGAAAACAATCCAACAACGTCGCCCGAAACGGGAAGCGAAACGCTTTCTTTTGAACAGTCCCCATTTTCACAGGCGCAAATCCCGGCGCAATCCGACGACCGGCAGAAGCCGGACATCCTTACCGTTGCGGTCATGGTCATCGCAGCGTCCGCGTTGATTGTTTTAACCGTTTTAATCATCCAAAACAAGAAAAAAACTCAATAATATTACAAAAGAGGTGCCCGACATGTCAAAGATTCTCACGGTGTTCAAAACCAAAAAGTTTTTGGTCATTATGCTCAGCGTTCTGCTGGTCGCGGGGCTTGCGACCGCGATTGCGGTTACCGCCACCGGCAATCCCGAGCTGACGGTCTCATCCCCGAGCATATATTATGACGGAGACCGGCAGGTCATGGTCACGGTATCTCTGCCTGCGGATGATACATATTTGATCGCCGGCGCCGGATTTATACTCGGATATGATCCGACGGTGATTTCTTGCAGTGTCGATGCGCAAGGCAGGCCGATTGTCTCATGGAATATCAGCGACGGTATTAAAACCACCGATTTGATTTCCGTCAATGAACATTTAAGCTATATCTCTTTTGTTTGGGTTAATGCGGATAATATCTCTTATCTGTTAACAAATGACGAATCGGTAAAATTCGTTTCTGTGGTGCTGACCGTCGCCGACAATGCGCCGGCGGGCGAATATCCGCTCACATTGTCACCCCTCTTAAATGCAGATGGTGATGTTATTAAGATTTGCAATGCTGCGGGCGACGAAGTCCCGACCGATCTGGTCAGCGGTAAGCTGACCATCAATCCGATTCCGATCACCTATACCGCGTTGATCACGGGTTTGAACGGCAGCGGCGAAGCGGTATACGGCACGACCCTCGGGGCGAGCGCGTCCGCGATCGAAGACGCCCGCGCGGGGAACGACACGACCTATACCGAGGCGGAGATCAGCCATTTTGCGTATCAATGGTATCGCGGCGATGATCCGATCTCCGGCGCGACAAACGCGACCTATTCGCCGACAACAGACGATATTGCGGCTTCCGACGACGGCGGCAGCATTCTCTCGGTCACCATCGGCGCAAGCGGGAATTATACCAATCCGGGTGTTTCGACGGGCAAGGTGAAAGCCGTCAGAGCCGTCTATACGGGCGTTGTGCCCGCGCCGGTGCTGGTCTCCCGAACGGCGACTTCGATCACCGTGGGAATCTCCGATGCAAATTTGCAAACGTCCGACTGCGAGTTCCGAATGGGGGCGGAGGGCGATTGGCAGTCCGACCCGACATTCACGGGTCTCGTAAACACGAGTACTTATACGGTTTATGCGCGTGTGAAGAAAACCTCTACCCATGAATTTTCCGACCCGAGCGCCGCTTCGGACGCAATGAAAGTCCAGCTTCCGGCGAGCGGCACATTGACCCTCAGCGACGCGGCGCCGGCGTTCGGCGACACGCTGACCGCGGTGACGACCGAACTGGATTCCAATTTCGCCGCGTACGGCCTCGGCAAGGCGACATACACCTGGTACCGCGACGTCGTTTCGACCGCGAATGTCGCCGGCACGGGCGCGAGTTATACCGTGGCGGCGGCGGACATCGGACACACGCTCACTCTCGTCATCAACGCGAACGACGATTATACCGACTATTTGTGGGGTTATACGGGTACCGTCACTTCGGCGGCGACCTTAGCGGCCGTTAAAGCGGACAATAACGCAACGCCGACCGCCCCCTTGCTGATCTCCAACGATCAAGTGAACACCGGCGGTCTGTTGATTGA
>CAZBJM010000106.1:0-3838 GCA_964492225.1 uncultured Methanosarcinales archaeon | reverse complement strand
TATGTTGTTTCTTGCCAAGTTCATACTTTATACCTCCTGATTTATAGACATCAAGAAAAAAGGACATGCTTTCAACAGGTATGAATGCATATAATCCCTCTTCATCCGAACAGCCAAAAAAAGGCATGATAAAATTAGTAGCAGTGTTATAAAAATAGTCATCAAAGAAAGCGCCATACAACTTCGCCTTTCCAGTATTCTTACAATAGAGCAGTATATCGATTCCGGTTATAGACTCATTGAAATATCCACAAAAGATATAGTTTTTAGTTTCTTGAAAATCATAAATCGATTTTATCTTTCGAATGCCATTAATCTCCAAAAATATACGTGGACTTGAAAAATTCAACCCTTCAAAATCCTCCTTTTGCAACAGCCTCTTGCTGTTGATTCGGAAATAAGGCTCCACGCTATTATCCAATGAAAAAACGGTGTTGGAATAACGAGACGCATAGTAGGGGGTATGGTTGTTTTTGGAGTAAAAAAAACTACGATCCTTGGATGCGATGGAAGGAAACCCAAGATTATGCTCGTTCACTGATAAATATTTATCCACCACCTCACCCGAACGCTTATCCACTTTCAACAATAACGGGGCATTTGCACCCAACTTAATTTTCTCAGCTTCGAAATCGAGATACAGAAAATCCCCTACCACCTGGATATGCACCATATACCCTCCAATATCTTTCAACTGAAACGAAGAAATATATTTTCCGAGAAGGGTATATGCATATATCTTGGCGCTGTTCGGATCAACAATATATATTGTCCCATCACGGTCAATCGTAAAGTCAGAAATATTGGAGAACTCCGCGGGTCCGGAACCTAAGTTGCCAATCCTCCTCACAAACTTACCTTCCTTGTCAAAGCAATATAACCTTTTGTATTTCCTGTCCAGAATAAAGATATAATCATCCGTCACCTGAATTCCGGAAATAGATTGAATAAGGCAATTCTCTTTGGTTTCCAGAAAAATAGGACGCACAGACTTGAAATAGGAGGAAACCAAGGCTAAATCTTCCTTCTTCAATGCATCGATATCAACCTCATACTTCGGATTGTTCATATCCCGACCAATCTCGTTGGAGTTACAAGAAAAGAAGGTTACTGAAAACAAAAAAGATATTATTATTTTTTTTATATTTCTCAAAAATTATTCAAGTTTATACATGCTACAGAAAGACTAAAGGTAGTCCCTATGCTATTCAGTCTCTATTATCTTAATTCATAATAAAATAATAAGGGATTGGATTCTTCCGACAAACTGTCCATGGCTTCAAGTTGCTCATTATCAAATTCAAATTTTAAAAAACCATTTTTATAATAATCTACAAAAATAGGAACATCATGAATATTTAAATAAGCATACACGCCTTGACTGTCCGAGCAGCCAAAATAATGGGGAATAGACTGATTAAAAGATGAATAGAACAAATCATCGAAAAAGAACTCATATAAATTCGCTTCTTTTGTGCTTTTTGAGTAAACAACTGATCGTATATCATAACCATCAAGGTATTCGCAAATTAAATATTCTCCCACGTTGAAGAAGTTCCTTATGGTTCGGATCTTCGTTATTCTATTTATATATGCAATAACACTGGGCTTAGAAAGGTCAAGCTCCTGAATATCTTCTTTTTTCAGCATTCTATCACTCTTTAATCGAAAAAAAGGCTCAACTTTATCTTTTAAAGAATAAACGATCCCGGAATAAATTGGAGCATAGTAAGGGAAATCACTGTTTTTTGAATAAAAAAAACTTCCGTCTTTAAATGTAATTAACTGAAATCCAATATTATTACCGGTAGATGATAAATATTCCTTTTGTATTTTACCGGACTTTATATCTATTTCTACTAATAACGGAGTCTCTTTTTCCGAAGGCGGTCCCAAAAAACCATAATCGAGAAATATTTTGCCATCGACAAATTGGATATGCCCTGATTTCCATTTCATTTTCTCAGCCAGAGAAATGGTGGAAATATATTCTCCCGTATATTTATATGAATTAATCCTATAATTATCTTTATCAAGCATATAAATTATCTGATTTTGGTTGTCAATGGAAAAATCAGAGACATCACTAAACTCACCAGGCCCCGGTCCCACTTTCCCTATTTTCCCCATAAATTTTCCTTCTTTATCAAAAGAGTACAAGGAATGAGATTTTCTATCCAAAATAAAAATATAGTTGCTCGTTATCTGGATTGCATCAATGTACTTTATCAAGCAATCTTCGGACGTTTCCAAAAAAATTGGCTTAACCGATTTAAAGTAGGAAGATATTTTAGCCATACCCTGGTTTGCCAATCCATCAATATTAACTTCATATTTTACATTGCTATCTGTATCTTTTTTTTGTCCGTTTCTTATACATGAAATATGTAAAATTATTAATATATATAAAAAAAAATTATTGGAGTACTTCATTTTACTTGTTTTTTAATTTAAAAATCCACCACATTTAGTGGTGGTAATGTTCTTTTGGGCTATGCTTAAATTTGATGACTTTGCGAAATGAGTAAATAAAAGAAGCGATGTCATATAGTTTGGAAGTGTGATTACCACATTGTTTGGTGTCCTAAATACTGCTTTCTCATCTTGACGGGTATCATCAAAAATTTGCTCGACATGATCTGCGGATGTTTTGTGAATGGAAAGGTCGCGATATTGAAGAGTTGAACGTTCAACCGGATCATATTCACTTGTGTTGGCTTCCATTCCACTTTGTGTTCAGGTTTTGGAACTGATGGAAACCTTGAAAGGAAAACCCGCGATCAAGTTATTCAAGAATTACCCTCAGTTGAAAAAAACCGTATTGAACCAATCATTTTTGGTCTCGTGGCTATTTTGTCAACACCACTAGTCTGAACGAAGATATGATTCGTCGTAATGTTCAGTACCAAGAGGTGCAAGACAAAAAAGAAGAAGTCAAAAGTCAAAAGTCAAAACTTTACTTTGTTTGACTAACCCTACTACATTTTAAAGACCCCGTTTGAAGGCTATGCCTTCATTTTTCACCAAATCCACCTATTTGAGGTGGTATTTAATTACTATTCTGATAAACACAACTAAACATCCATGGATATAAATTAAGGGAAGGTGAAATATATCCAAAAAAATCTTAAATCTGAAGTATTTTGCCTTCAAATGTAATATGTTAGATCAAAAAAACTAACAACTTTGACTACTCTCAAGTACAGGTGGATATGGTAATCCTGAACACATTCTGCCCTCAATCCCTACAACTCCTGAACAAGAACCATTTTTACCTTTACATTCAAAAGAATGTTGAGTTACCCATTCACTATAGCCCATTCCAGGACAAACTATATAAAACTGTGAAGATGTTTGATTAGTTAAACAACTTGTACCTTCGTCCCCATCATCTTCCCCTGGATCTGGGTCTTCCGGATCTTCCCCATCGGCCAATGCCAACACGTTCTGCAAGGCCACATCGCTAAGATCGCCGTAATTAGCCATGCTCCTTTTCATGCCCAGTCCCGCAATTAGCAGGACGGCAAGAGCCACGATGCCCGGTAATAATTTCTTTCTCATGTTCGAAAAAATTTAAATAATTGATAAATTTATTTTAAAAAAATCCTCGCAAGGATTATACGACATATCATTATTTTTTTGTCAATAGACAATGCCTATCACAATGCTTCTCATAACGCTATTAAAGCTGAACTACAAGGAATAATCGATATTAATTTCATGACAGCCCATAGGCAAAACAATTTTATTTTTTTACAAAGGAGAATAAAATAGCCCATAAATAATTTATATTTTGCGTAAATACAACCTCATATAACGCAAACAAACTATAATTTAT
>CAZBJM010000105.1:0-4035 GCA_964492225.1 uncultured Methanosarcinales archaeon | reverse complement strand
GATTTGCTTTTGGAGTGGAAACCTAGTTATCATTTTGGCGCATAAGTGAGGTTAACGTATCAATCATCATTTTATGCAGGGTTTGACATGAGTACAGATGCAGAATTTAAAGAATGGGCTAAACGGTTTTATGCTGAAAACAAAGAGTATATTGAGTATATACTAAGATTCGGCGGCTACTTCGATAAGGAGCTTATTAAGTTTGTTATATCCTATGCAAAAAAAGAATAGGCATGTATCAAATCATGCCTTCTCTGCACCTTTATGTAAACTCATAAACTCTAATAGCTTTTCTGGATTCTCTTTTAGTTGCTTAATGAATTCTTCCACTATTGAGAATACCTTTTTATCTGCATCACCATTCAAGGAAAGCCCACAAAAGCCACAATAAACACTTTCTGGCGGTATCATCCTATGACACCTTGGGCACTCGTCCGGCTTGAGTCTAGTATCCTTCTCTTCAAGCTCTATGCCATTTTTAGCCAATACTGCATTATCAATATCTATACCAGATAAATGCACATACACAGATGCCATTTTTGAGCTTGAAGTCCAACCTAAATAACGCTTCATCTGCTGCTCTGTAAACACCTTTGCTAACTCGGTAGCTTGTGCGTGCCTGAATGCGTGAGGGTTTACTTTTTTACTTATATTTGCTCTCTTCGCTGCACCCGTTAAGATTTTCCTAAGTCCTGAATATGTAAAAGGCTCGTATGGTGGCGTTAACTGGCACCAAAGAAAAGCATCACGGTTATCTTTTTCTGGGTGGTTTATTAACCATTGGTTTAGATACATGCTTGAATATACAATTAAGATTTTCCTAGCTCCGGTTTTACCTCTTGGGAAATGTACATACATGCCTTTTTCATGTGCTGTTATATGCTTAATTTTAAGTCCTAACATTTCACTTCTACGGGCTCCAGATTCATAAAGCAGGGATATTAGCGCTTTATCCCTTGGGTTAACTGTGTTTCTGATTAGTTCGGCTACTTCTTCCTTCGTGAGCAAATCGTCCGGTAATTTGTCGTTTGCTTTCACAATGGGCTTTATCACATGTTTATTAAGGTCTTCTCTTTCTGCGAACTTTAAAAGCGTCTTGAGGTTGGCTATATAAGTAGATTTAGAGCTCATCTCTAACTTTTGTTTACTGAACTCTGTTAATATGCTTTCTATATCACTTTTGTTTAATTCGGCTATATCTTTTTTTATTAGCTCATTCCATCTTTTCAATGTATGGGTTTTATTATCTATGGTATGGAATGAAGAGCCAGATATCACATACGAATTGATATAGCGTTGGTAGAGTTCTCTGTTTTGTTCTGGGCATGTTTCGATTATTGTCTGCAAATCTCTTGCAGTACGTGCTTTAATTCTTTCTTCATCGTTAACATATGCCTTTTTTTCATGGTGTTCTTTTTTAGCACTCATTTGTATCATTGTAAGATTGATTACTATGTAATATATACTTATTGTGTGCTTTCCTAACGAAAACGCGGCACCTTTTTACAGTCCAAGCCCCGGCTCGCCGCCAGTCGCGCGCGTTTTTCCCGAGGCGCAGACAGTATATAGGAATTAACGTGAAAATGGAGTATGCTTACAAAAAAGCGATAAGGATATAAAGCGAAATTCTGATTAGACAAACTCATATACCCCAAGTTTGACAGTATTTATTTTGCTGAACTGCCCTCTCTTTTTTGTTTCATCCAAGTTCACCTTCTTTATCATATCTTTCAGGCATCGGTCAAAGTATCGCCTAATGGCATATGTTTTGTGCAGTTTGAACCATGTGCCGGGAAAACATGCGCGCGCGAAAGTCATGGACAGCGCTTGAACATTTAGTTGGAATACCGCGCATTTTTTGAAATTGATGAGGGTACCACTGCCATTAAAAGCAGATGACGGGTGTCGACCATGCTAGTGGAAGATAGGACTTTGATGTAAGCTAAGGTTCATTTGTCAGATGGACCTTAGCTCATAAGATCATGCCTTGGGTATCCCTACTCCAACAAAAACAAGTTTTACCTCAACAGGTGAACCGCCACCTTCCTCCATCATGACGGTCTCGTTGGTGATAGTGATATCAACATTATCGTACTCGATACCAGACCCTGACATATATTCATGGATCAGGCCTTTGCCAAGGACTGTAGCATATTCCATGGCCTCCTCGTGGGATATGAACTGCTTTCTTCCTTTCGGAGAGAAGACCAAAATAGACCGTTTCGACTTCTCAAAGGCTGTCTTGATCAGTATCTCGACCCGTTTTGTGCCCTTACCGACCAGGGCCCCCACTGCATTACCTACCTCGGTGTACTCTGGCACCAATATCCTTGCATCTATAAGCTGCCCGAGCTCTTCCACATAGGCACGCACCGGACCCCCCAGCAGGACCACTGGTATATTGACCTTGAACTGGGAAAGATAATCACCTCTAATGATCTTGTTGAGAGCCTTTTGATCAACCCCTTCAAAAATATAGCCCACAAGACTTGATGCCATATTGATGGCCACTTCTTTCTTGACCTTCCTACACAGATCATATTCATCCATAGGCATGATCCTTCCAAATATCTTGGCTCCTATCAAGGAAGCTTCAGCGTCCCATTCCGTGTAGTCCCCTAGCACATGAAGGGCATCCGTGGGTGTAAAACCAATAGCTTGGACCAGCCGCTTCTGTATGAGGAAATCAATATAATCAGGAGATGTCACCTTACCAAGCTTCCAAAAGATGTCGTTGATGGACAAGGGCTCATCACCTATAACTGAAAGGATCTCCTTCTCGGAGTCACTCAGACCAATAGCTTCCTTACCTGTCCTGACAAAGAACTTTGTTGGCTGCATGTTCTCTGCAAGCTGATATTTGGATGGGGTGCGCCCTGTCGTGAGCAATGTCTTAAAGCCTGGATATTTTACCGCTGCAAGACATAAAGGCAATACCCTCCTTGGGCCTACATTGATCTCTCGGTTCTTGATCCATACATGGCTGTCTCCACCCATGGCCGACGTTTCCATGCGTATGGCCTTAACCTTTGTGTGCCATCCCCCAACAACTGCACCTGTATCTACAAGTTTTGGGAAACCATCCTGAATGACAGATACATCTGTACTGGTCCCACCTACGTCAATAACAGCACATGTATCATTCCCTGACAAGAACGCTGCACCCATGAGACTTGCGGCAGGACCTGAGAATACAGATTCTATCGGTCTTTCCAGTGCTTCATCGATACTGACCACCGAACCATCACACTTGAGCATCATGAGCTTGCCATCGATACCTCTTTTCTTCATACCGGAGATGATGGCATCTATAAAGTAGCGATTGACAGGAAGCAATTGTGCATTAAGATATGCTGTGACCCCTCTTTCATAGGCACCAAGGTCCTGGGAGAGCTCATGCCCACATACCACAGGTAGTCCGGTCATTGTTGTAATAAGTTCCTTTGCCTTTAGCTCGTGGTCAGGGTTCCTTATACTAAAGTAAGAAGATATTGCAAAGGCTGATACCCTATCTTTTACACGCATGACATATTCTTTAATGGCCTCGGTATCGAGCCTTTCGTCTTCAGTGCCATATATGGTATGCCCTCCTATGACAACCGTGAACTCATCGATGGGAGTGGAACCCGCAAGAGTATGTCTACCAATAAGAATAAGGGCCACAGGATAACCTGTCTTTTCAAGTATTGTATTGGTGGCAAGGGTCGTAGATACAGAAACCAGTTTGATGTCCTTGATATATTGAGCATCAAGACCGTCTATGGCATTCTCAATACCCTCAAGCAGATCAGGATATGTTGTCAATGCCTTATTGCTGGAAACTATTTTTCTGTCTGAATTCCTAACGATCACTGCATCTGTATAAGTACCACCGGCATCGATCCCTAGACTGTAATGCATTATGTCACCTCTGTGTTTGTATGTAGCTTCAAGATGGGCTAGGTCATAAAAAGCCCATAAAAAGCTATTAATGGCGCTTGCAGAGTTGGGACTTTGATAATATATAGATTGCCTTTATCTCACAACCCATAGTAG
>CAZBJM010000104.1:0-4040 GCA_964492225.1 uncultured Methanosarcinales archaeon | reverse complement strand
GACCATTACTTGAATATCTTTCCCGTCATATTGTGCAACTCTCCATGGGAGCCTCACTTTCATCATCAAAGAATCTCCTTATGGTACAAAGCATCTCAGGCTTTGTGAGGACGATGCAGATATCCAAAGAGAACAATTTTGTATCGGCAGTGGGGTTTGCAAGCACCTCTGTACCCCTGCGAATAGCCAACACCGTTGCTCCATATTTGTTTCTCACGTCCATCTCCCGAAGGGTGCAACCGTGTAAACTGCTCTCCTCCTTTATCCTGAACGATGCTACTTCCAGTCCAGGTAGCTCTTCCTTAAGACTGAAATCCTTAGTACCTACCATTGAATGTGCCCGTAACATAGAATAGCCGTTGGCGCGTATCTCTTTGGTGAACTTGTATATCTCTTCTTCAGGTACAAGGTATTTCTTCAACAAGCGGCTGAAGATCTCCACAGATGTCTCATATTCTTCAGGGATAATCTCATCTGCTCCCATTTTGGCCAGTTCCTTGGTCTCGTTCATATATCTTGTCCTTGCGATGATATACAGGTCCGGGTTCATCCTTTTTGCAGTATCTATTATCATTCGTGTACCAATGAAGTCCGATATGCCTACGATCATTATCCTGGCATCCATAATGTTCGCTGACTCAAGGACCTTCTCATGGGTGGCATCCCCATAGTGGATCCTTTCTCCTTTCTTTCTCTCATGGCGTACGGTGTCTGGATTTGTTTCGATTATGACATATGGTATACCGGCTGTCTTTGCAGCATTTGAGACAGTCCTGCCATTGAAACCATAGCCGATGATGATGAGATGGTCTTGTATTTCTTCGTCTTCTGCAACAGGCTCCTCATGGCTTGCATAGAGACCATTGACAAGTATGGGTATTTTAATGATCTTTAGCATCCTTTGCGAAACGCGATGGGATGCCGACATCACAAATGGAGTGGCAGCAATCGTGATAATGGAAACAGCAAGGAAGCTCTGATAGAGTGTCTCATTGAGCAATCCATACTGTCTCCCAAACCCCGAAAGTACAAAAGAGAACTCTCCCACCTGTGCAAGTGCCATTCCTGTGAGCAGGGTTATCCTCAGTGGATAGCCCATCAGGAATGTAACAAGACCTGAAGCTACTGATTTTAGTACTATGACCAATAGGGCCAGTGCAAGCAAACTTGGCATATGTTCAAAGAAGAAGCTTAGATCCATCAGCATGCCAATGGATACGAAGAAAAAGCTCATAAAAACATCCTTAAAAGGCATCATATTGCCTATTGCTAGATGACTATATTCAGACTCTGATATAATAAGACCTGCCAAAAAAGCTCCCAATGCCAGTGAGAGACCTGCTTTGGATGTAAGCCAGGCTGTTCCAAGTACAGTGAATATAATGGTCAACAGGAACAATTCCTTGTTCCCGGTCTTTACTATCCTGAAGAGCAATGCAGGCATTATCCATCTTGCACTCACTATAACAAAGAGGATGATGCCTATACCTTTGAGGAAGAATATCAGAGGACTATCGCCCGAAGCAGAAGGCACTCCCGCAAGTACTGGTATCAGCAGTATCATTGGCACGATCACTATGTCCTGAAAGATCAATATCCCCAGTGATATCTTGCCATATGGGGTATACATCTCCCCTTTCTCTTGAAATGTCCTGAGTACAATGGCAGTGCTGCTTAGGGATATGAGGAATCCCAGAAATACCGCTGTACCAAAGGCATATCCGGTATAGGAGGCAATACCATACACCAATGCTATGGTAGTAAGGACCTGTAGACCACCCCCAATGAGTATGAACTTTCTTATGTCCCAAAGTTCCCGTATGGACATTTCCACACCGATCGTGAAAAGAAGCAGTATTATTCCAATGTCTGCCAGTGCTTCTACCTGTTCCACATCACGTATTATAGCAAACAAATGAGGTCCGGCGATCATTCCTGTTACAAGGAAGCCAAGAATGGGAGATAGTTTATATCTGTGGAAGAGCAAGAGTATGATGATCGACAGACCAAATATCTTCTCAACATCTGTGAACAGGGTCAGGTCCATTATATGGTCACTTCTGTGTGTACAGCACAGTTCATAGTATAAAAGTCTATGTTAACATTGAGTGGTGAACACTTAGGTATCCTACATTCCATGTTCATTCAAAAAAGAAGCATCTTTCCTCATAATGCATGTTCACACGTATTATCATATATGTCATATCTATATGATAAGCTCATCTGCATTGTTATATCTGGTCCTTTATTACCCCTATGTGGACGTATGCACCTATCAAATGAAGAACAATTAATGTCAGTTTCAAAGATGTTGGATAGTATATTTTTCATCTTTCAACAAAACACTTTTTATTATTGAGGTCTTTAATGAACAAAAACGGTGAAGAACATGAAAGTGAATGAGAAATGCGTGGGATGCGGTCAATGTGTCACATTTTGTAAATTTGACGCAATTGAGGTCCGTGGGAGGGCAAGCATGAATGGGAAGTGTATCGAATGTGGTATATGTGCTGCCTACTGTCCAGTGGGCGCCATCGGGAGGACATGATGAAGGCCATTATCATAGGGTCTGGACTTGGTGGTCTGCTTAGTGCCGCCAAGCTTGCCAAAGAAGGATATTCTGTTGAGGTCTTTGAATCCCTTCCTATCATCGGGGGCAGGTTCACCAACATTCCCTATCATGGATTCCAGTTGACCACTGGAGCTCTTCATATGATACCCCACGGCCCGGCAGGTCCCCTTGCAAGCTTGTTAAAGGAAGTCGGTGCCGAGGTGAAGATCGTGCGCTCAATGCCTGTTGCAATTATAAGGATACCCAGGAACGAAGGTGGTACAGACTATATGTCAGGTCATAGGGACCTTCTCTTTAAAGACTTCAAGGTTCCCTTCACATTGAAAAATCAGATCAAACTGGCTTATTATATCGTCAGTACCAGGAAGGCTCCTCCAAGGGGCATGTCCTTTGCACAATGGTGCAGGGATAATATTGACCAGGATTGGACCCACAGGATATCTGATTCCTTCTTTGGTTGGTCTTTGAGCCTCAGGGCGGATGATGTATCTGTAGAGGAGGCCTTTAGCATAATTGAGAACCTCTATCACTTTGGTGGTGCCGGGGTGCCCATAGGGGGCTGTAAGGGGGTCATCGACGCACTGGTACATGTCATAGAGGCCCACGGAGGTGTGATACACACATCGTCTCCTGTGGATGCCATCGTCCGGGATGGGCAGAGTGCAACAGGGGTCATTGTCAATGGTAGCACACACAAGGCAGACCTTATTATCAGTAATGTAGGGCATCTTGCTACATCCTCTCTTCTTGGGGTGTCTAGCAATGAAGATAAAGAGTATCATCGATTAGCAAAGGGATTGAGACCATCGGCCGGTATCAAGATATGCATGTCGGCAGATGAACCTCTTATAGGTCACGGTGGGGTCCTGTTCACCCCTTATGCCAAAAGGATCAATGGTATAAATGAGGTAACGAACATAGACCCAAGCCTGGCACCAGCAGGCAAGCATCTGATAATGTCCCATCAGACCGTCCGCTGGGAGGACCTTGACAAACTGGAGAGCGAGATAGCCCTTGGACTTGATGACCTCAGTCACATCTTTGCTGGTAAAAAGTATGAGGTACTTCTGATCCAATCCTATTCTGGTGAGTGGCCTGTGAACAGGGCTCCCTCTGGGGCAGACATGGAAAATAAGACCCATCTACAAGATCTCTTTGTTGTAGGGGATGGTGCAAAGGGCGAAGGAGGCATAGAGGTGGAAGGAATTGCCCTTGGGGTCGAGCATACAATGAAGGAGATATTCAAAAAGGATATGGACACCTGATGTCTTTGTTTGACATTCTTTTGTTCCAGATGCCCAGGTATTTGGTCTAGGTGTGCATCCCTCATCTGCGTATGCAGAACGGAGAAGTATCTTTTCTTCGTTCTACATACCTTCATGTGCGGCATCCCAACTAAATGAAGCGCTGCCCACGGCTTTCGCGCGCGCATGATCTCCCGCCACTTGGTCCAAACTGCACAAAACAT
>CAZBJM010000103.1:3238-4313 GCA_964492225.1 uncultured Methanosarcinales archaeon | reverse complement strand
CATAGGATGTGTCTGTAAAAATCACATTCTTCATTTCCACATATCCTGATGAAGTCGGATATCCTCCCGAGATTTCAATCATCATGTCAGCAACACGCAATGGAGCACTTCCACCCAAGTTATCGAGTTTTACATACTCATCGGCCACACTGGCACTTCCTTTCATAGCAACCTGTGGTGCAACATCTTGTGACTTCATGCTTCCGGCATAGGAGCTTACTGCTGCAGCAAGGATGACAGTGACCACTACCATAAGCATAACACCGACTACAGGTGTAACTCCTTTCTCATTGGAGAAAAGTTTCTTGAATTTCATTTAAATCACCTCAACGTCAGAAGCAAATATTACTTTGCTACTTGGCATGTGAACTAATTTCACATTTACCAGGTCACCCTTTGATACATTATCCCAGTCTGCAAACATCGTTTTCATCTGACCTATTGAACCAACGTACTCATACTTGGATGATGTACCATTCCAAGTACCCAAGTTATCAGTAGCATAGTCTTGTGCGGTCATGACTACTCCTGGTTTTAATGTGTAGTTCCCAAAGTTTACATCAACATTGTTACCTACATCAGTCCAGAGGGGACCTATAGCACCAAATCCAAACTTGCCCATATTGTTCCAATATGGAGTAAGTCCCTCCTTGTTATAAGCACCATGTGTTTTTATATCATCACTTGGTTTAATTTCCCATGTCTTAGAGCCAGTTGCATTTGAATTGGTAGTTACGATCTTTAAATCCTTTGTCTGGATTGCATCACCTGTGACTTGTCTTATAGTTATATAAGAGTTGACGCTATCACCACTAGGATCCAAATCCCTCGCAACCTTCACATCAAACACCGCAAAAGGTGCCTTCTCTGTAGATTTCATCAATCCTGAGCTCGATGAGCTTACTGCAGCTGCCAGGATAACGGTCACCACAAGCATGAGCATGATGCCGATGACTGGCGATACTGCTTTATTGTCTTTTTGTATTCTCATATCGTTTCACCACTTCTTTGTGTATGTATATTGATTCAGATAGGAGCAAACTGTGCACCGTTCATAGGGGTGCATGTTACAATT
>CAZBJM010000103.1:0-3138 GCA_964492225.1 uncultured Methanosarcinales archaeon | reverse complement strand
CCAATCAGGATTGCAATTGCAATGGTCCGGACCATTGGCCGGATGATGTATGCTCCGTATCGGGACTCCCTATTAGGACTCCACTAGAAGTGAGGAAGGAAGTACTAGTATATAATAATCGCCTTTTTGATTAGATATGTTGCTGATTTAAGCAATGATGATGATAGAACAGATTAATGATGTAATCAGTATAGGATATAATTCTATATAAATATATTTAATACATTAGACTAAATACGGATACAGGGGCTTGTTGCTACGGAAGGTAATATATATGACCACAATGCAAATGTACTTAATATGCCTGTGGAGTATAGGCGCGAGGAAAATATGTCAGAGAAAGCACGATTATCTATTATAGTAATAATGGCGGTAGTGATGATCACATCGCTCGTAGGATGCGCAGTGGCCTTTCCGGTGACGGTCACCGATGGGATGGGGGACGAGGTCACAATAAAGGAGAAACCTCTGAGGATAGTATCGCTCACACCCAGCAATACGGAGATCTTGTTTGCCGTGGGGGCAGGGGATACTGTGGTGGGAGTTACGGAGTTCGATGACTACCCGCCGGAGGTTGCGGGGATTGCGAAGGTGGGAGGATATGCCACCATAAGCCCTGAGAAGATACTGGACCTGAAGCCCGACATGGTATTGGCATGCAGTGCCAACGACCCGGAAGTGATAGGGAGGCTTCGTACGCTGGGTCTGACCGTGGTGGTCGTGGACTCGTCCAAGTTCACAGACATCACCCGCAACATACGCCTCGTTGGCCATATCACAGGCAACGATGAGAAGGCAAATGCACTGGCTGCATACATGGATGCGAAAGTGGAGGAGGTCCGCAAACGCAGCATGGACACACCGGAACAGGACAGGATAAGAGTACTATATATGGTATCCCTGGACCCGGTATATGTGGCAGGCACCGATAGCTATCCCAGTGACCTCATATACATCGCCGGTGGGCGCAACATAATAGAAAAAGATGGATGGCCACAGGTCTCCCTGGAATATCTGGTCGACAGGGACCCCCAGATAATACTATGCTCAGGCATGGGCGGACGGGGTCAGAACATCAGTGAACAACTGAAAAAGAGCAGCGTAATGGCCACCACCGACGCTGTGAAGAACGGCCGGGTGTATGTGATCTCCGACAACAACTTCATAGAAAGGCCCGGACCAAGGATAACAAAAGGACTTGATGAGATATACTCCCACATAGCCCCAATGACCAATGCCGCACAAGCCCCGGCCAAGCCCAGCACACCCGTACAGGAGAGCGAAGACGCCGGCTGGCTCAGGACCTATGTCCTCACCGACATCACCCTAGGTCTTGCGGCATGTCTGCTTGCCTTCATATGTCTCATACCCATACTTAAAAGGATAAAGTAAAGCGAGGACAGGATGTCGGGACTCATAGAGCACAGCAAGACCTTCATGGGCCTGCTCATGGTATTGCTGGTATTGGCAATGATAGGCAACGCCGCCCTTGGAAGTGCCGACATCCCCCTGACCACGGTCGCAAAGATAAGCTACCATGGTCTGCACAACTGGGTGCAGGACAAGCTCGCACTCATCTCCCCAACCCTGGGACATCTCCTTGACCCCCTGGCCATAGCACCCACCTGGGAAGCAAAGCACGAGACCATAGTCTTGCAATTGCGCATCCCCAGGGCACTGCTTGCGGCACTTGTAGGCGCGGCCCTCAGCACCGCCGGTTGTGCAATGCAGGGACTGCTCAAGAACCCCATGGCAGACCCCTATATCATAGGAATGTCATCGGGTGCCTCCCTTGGGGCCGCCTTTGCACTGCTCGTAGGACTGCACCTGCAAACAAGCGCTTTTCTGGCATCCATGGTCACCATATTCCTGGTCTACAACATATCCAGAGTAGGCAGGACCGTACCCGTGGACACCTTGCTCCTTGCCGGCGTAGCGGTTGGGACCTTCCTCAGTGCATTCACCTCATTCCTAGTATACATCAACAACTCCCGCGACCACGTGATCTTCTGGATGATGGGCAGCTTCAACAACGCCTCATGGGAAAAGGCCGGCACATCAGGCCTAATGATAGCCATTGGCATCATAATGCTCTACAGGCACGCATGGAACCTCAATGTAATGCTACTTGGCGAGGAGCAGGCCATGTACCTGGGCGTCAATGTGGACAAAGTAAAGAAACACACCTTGCTCTTTGCATCCCTCATCACCGGTGCCGCCGTCTCTGTCAGTGGCATCATCGGCTTTGTAGGGCTCATCATCCCCCATATCATGCGCATCTTCGTCGGACCTGACCATCGGGTGCTCTTCCCTGCATCGACCCTGGCAGGAGCCATATTCCTAATGTTCTGCGATACGCTCTCCACAAAAGCGATACCACAGGAAAGCCTACCGGTCGGCACCATCACAGCCATGTTCGGTGCTCCTTTCTTCATATACCTTCTAAGGAAAAGGGGGAAGAGTCTCCGTGCTTGAAGTACGCGACCTCAAGGTCAGCTATGGCACTCGCCCCATCCTCAAAGGCCTAGACCTGAAGGTTGAAAAGGGAGAGATACTGGGCATCATCGGCCCCAATGGATCTGGCAAGACCACACTGCTCAAAAGTATGGCAAGGTACCTGACACCAGACTCCGGAACGATACACATCCACGGAAAGGACATCCACGCAATGGACAGCAAAGAGATAGCCCGCAACATTGCAGTTGTCTCACAGGTCATATCCATAGACTTCGAGTTCCCCGTCCGCGACATAGTGCTCATGGGCAGGACCCCATACATAAAGAGCAACGAGAGCCCCGAGGACCTCAAGATAGCAGATGATGCCATGAAGCGGACCAACACCTACCAGTTCAAGGACAGGCTCGTCACCCAGCTAAGTGGCGGCGAGCTCCAGCGGGTCATCATAGCCCGGGCACTGGCGCAGACCCCGCGCATACTCCTACTGGACGAACCCACATCACACCTTGACATTTGCTACCAGGCAGAGATATTCAACATGGTCCAGGAAGCCTCCTCCAAAGGTCTGACCGTTGTAGCCGTCATCCATGACCTCAACCTCGCCGCCCACTTCTGTGACCGCGTCTGTTTGCTCAGGTCCGGAGAATTGGTCTCCATCGGCACCCCCGACGATGTGTTCAC
>CAZBJM010000102.1:0-4666 GCA_964492225.1 uncultured Methanosarcinales archaeon | reverse complement strand
GTATTCTACCAAGTATCAGTAATTGGTGTGAATAAGAATGTAGGAGGCATTGTGCAATTCCCATCCGAGACATCGTTCTTTACAAAGGATATGCACTTTAAGTAAGAATGAAGAGTGGAAGTAGAATGTGGAATTAGAATGCGGAAGTAAAATAATTGCCCAAAAGCTCAGAAAGGAGAGGAAAATGGAAAGCCCGATGAATGCGGATTTGCTTACAGTGTCTGATCTATTTGTAGCCTTTCCTACAAAAGGGGGAAAGGTCAAAGCTCTAAATGGTGTAGATCTAAGTATTGCAAAAGAAGAGGTCTTTGGTCTTATTGGAGAGTCTGGCTGTGGCAAATCTGTCCTTGGGCTGGCAATTATGCGCTTGTTGCAGGAGGATGTGCATCTTCGGGGCAATATACATTTCAAAGGAAGGTCTTTGCATTCCCTTGGTGCAAAAGATATGGCAAAGCTTAGGGGTAGAGAGATCGGTATGATCTTACAAAATCCTTCCACATCACTAAACCCTGTGCTAAAAATTGGATATCAGATAGCTGAGCCTCTTATGTTGCATAAGGGACACAATACAAGATCAGCGCACTCCATGGTGTTAGATCTCTTAAACCGGGTAAAAATTCGTGAACCCCATAGACAAGTCAGCGCATATCCTCATCAATTCAGCGGCGGCATGAAAGAAAGAGCGATCATTGCCATGGGTATTGCAAGCGAACCAGAGTTTATCATTGCCGATGAGCCAACAAAAGGTCTGGATGTAACTGTAAAGCGTAACATAGTCAAAATCCTAAAAGATGTTTCAGCAAAGAAAACCATGTTAATTATCACCCATGACCTTGCTGTTGCTGAAGAAGTGTGTAGCAAGATCGCGGTAATGTATGCAGGTGAATTGCTTGAAATTGCATCTGTCTCATCGCTTTTTAAATCACAGCTTCATCCCTATACACAAGGTCTTTTTAACTCACTGCCATCACGAGGATTAAATCCAATACATGGTAGTAGTCCATCGTTAATCGATCTCCCACAGGGATGCCGCTTTCATCCTCGCTGCACCCATTGCCAAGATAAATGCAAAACAGAACATCCTCCCATGTTTACACATAATGGGCGGCAAGTGAGGTGTTTCATGTATGCCTGAGATGACTGGTCATGCTGGTGATAGTATGCTTGAAGTGATATCCCTTCGGAAAGAATATACAAGTGGTATATTTCTCAAGTCCTCTGCAACAATTGTTGACGATGTGTCTTTTCATTTGAGACAAGGTGAAACACTTGGAATTGCAGGAGAGAGCGGAAGCGGCAAATCTACCCTTGGTCAATGTATTCTTAGATTGATCGAACCTACATCAGGGCAGATAATTTTCAATGGCACTGACATTACTATGCTTGATAAGGCGAAATTTAGGAAAATGCGCCAAAAAATGCAGATGATATTTCAGGATCCTGATTCTTCTCTGGACCCAAGAATGACAATTGGTCAAAGTATTGCAGAACCATTGAAGTTAATGGGAGTACAGGGTGAGGAACTTAGTGCTCGTGTATCTGCACTTGTTAAGCGTGTTGGTCTTCTGCAAGAACATATCATCCGCTATCCTCATCAGCTAAGCGGCGGTCAAAACCAGCGCGCAGTTATCGCAAGGACAATTGCCATTGAACCAGAGTTTATTGTTGCAGATGAACCCACAGCATCTCTTGATGTGTCGGTGCAAGCTCAGATACTCAACTTACTCAAAGAATTGAAGCAAGAGTTTGGACTTACAATGATATTCATTTCGCATGACCTTGAACTCCTAAAACACATGTGTGACCGTGTTGCGGTGATGTATCAAGGCAAAATTGTAGAAGAAGCTAACGTAGATGATATTTTCGCTGCTCCTCAACATCCATATACACAAACATTACTGTTTGGAACTGATACCGACATGGGAGTATGACATTAAGAATGTGGGGTATGGTAGTAAGAAATGGTTCTATCAAATTCTATAGCTATAATAAAAATGCAACACGTGCTAGAAGATTAGGAGATACCGATGAGAACAAAAGAAATAATCCGTAATTATTGGGATTATCGCTCTGAGACATATGATGAAGATCAAGGTGCTATGCATGATCATGAGCGAGATGCATGGAAGTCTATGCTTTTCCAGACGATCCAAGAAAGAAGCAATGAGATAAAGCGTGAGAGCAAGAACCTAAAAGCTCTTGATGTAGGAACAGGACCTGGATTTTTGGCACTTCTTCTTGCTGAGATGGGGCATAGTGTTACAGCAGTGGATCTATCTGAAAATATGCTCAAAAAAGCACGTAAAAATGCAGAAGATCTGTCACTGGACATAGGATTTGTGCATGGTGATGCTGAGGACCTTGCATTTCCTGATAAAAGTTTTGATCTTGTGGTTAATAAATATCTGCTTTGGACCCTACCTGACCCCAAAAAAGCTTTGGCTGAATGGATGCGTGTCACAAAAGACGATGGCATGTTAATTGTTGTGGATGGTAGTTGGTATGATAAAAGCATAAAAGCTAGGTTCAGAGATCTCATAAAAAATGAAAGAGATAGTAAAAAAAGACCATATATGAGTGTTTTTTCGGATAAATATTCCCAAATTGAAAAGGATTTACCTTTATATAGGCTGAAATATGAACTTGTAATGAACATGATGGAAAGCACTGGTTTTTCTGATATCAAGATACAGAGGGTTGATACTCTATACAGATCCACTAAATTCAAGGACAAACTACTCAGATGGCTTGGATTATCCACACCCATATACCTTATTTCTGCAAGAAAGAAGATCTTGAGCTAAACATGTTATAGCGTGGTGAACTTGAGGTTTCAGAATTAATTTAGAATTAGTTTGCCATCCTTGGAAAAATCATATTTATGGAGAGATTCATGCTAGGTTTTTGTATCAGGCGATTGTTGCTACTTATACCGGTTTTGTTCTTAATATCTGTGATTAGCTTTTCACTTGTGCATTTCTCTCAGGGTGATGCCGCTGAAAATGCTTTACGAAGCCCAGATGGCGGACTTGATCAAAAAATGGTTGATGAGTTCAAAGAGATGCATGGACTTGACCTGCCTATTTATATGCAGTATTTGAATTGGATGGGAAATGTTTTACGTGGTGACCTTGGAAAATCAATAATGACGGGGGAAAGCGTTACAGGTGCAATGTATCGATGCTTTTCTGTGACACTTAGACTTGCTATTGCAAGTATGCTTGTTTCTCTTGTGATAGCCATTCCTCTTGGAGTCATATCAGCTTTGCGGGCAGGCGGTTTAATCGATGATTTATGCCGTTTATTCGCACTTACCGGTATATCCATGCCCAGTTTTTGGCAGGCTTATTTACTCATTATGCTTTTTTCAGTCTATCTTAAGGTGCTACCTTCAGGATATATGGGAAAATGGGGTCTTGCGGATATGGTGCTTCCTTCAATTGTACTTGGCACAGGCTATGCAGCAAGTACAATGCGGCTTATGAGGAACAGTATGCTAGATGTATTGCAGCAGGATTATGTGCGAGCTGCAAGGGCAAAAGGAGTATCAGAGTTCATGGTAGTTTTTAAACATGCCCTGAAAAATGCACTTTTACCCGTGGTAACAGTTGCTGGATTAAATTTTGCGTATCTATTGAATGGTTCGGTCATTGTTGAAACGATCTTCTGTTGGCCAGGATTTGGAAACCTCATTTTATCATCACTACTGACAAAAGATTTTCCAGTTATACAGGGATGCATCTTGTTTGTGGCGGTACTGTTTGTATTTATCAACTTTTTTGTAGACCTCTCTTATGCCTATTTAAATCCGAGGATAAAATATGACGGTAAAATGTAATATTTATGAAAAGTTTAATTCCCTCAAGCATAAATCGCTAAGCATTGGAGTTTTGATCGCAATATCTGTGCTTGCACTGCTTTTCATTACTGCTATTTTTGCACCGTATATTGCACCAAATGATCCAGTTGCTTCTAATATGTCAGCAGCAAAATGTAGTCCATGCAAGGATTATCCTTTGGGTGCTGATCATCTTGGACGCTGTGTGCTTAGTCGTATTATCTTCGGTACAAGGGTTTCACTATCAATTGGACTTATCGTTGTTAGTAGTTCTCTTACGATTGGTCTTTTTGTTGGCACCATTTCAGGATACCTTGGTGGTTGGGTCGATGAAATTATCATGCGTATCGTTGATGCTTTTTTATCATTTCCAAGTCTTTTGCTTGCGCTTGGTATAGCTGGCTTGTTTGGCGCGGGTTTCAAAAATCTTATCATTGCATTGATTATTGTGGATTGGGCAGCATATGCGCGACTTTCTAGAAGTTCAACCATTGCGGTGAAAGAACAGGATTATATTAAAGCTTCAAGAGGACTTGGAACTAGGGATATACATGTAATTTTACGTCATATTGTGCCAAATATAATGTCACCTTTAATAGTGATGGCAACAGTTGGGATGGGGTATGCTATACTTTCAGCAGCTGGACTTAGTTTTCTTGGATTTGGAGTGCAACCACCAACACCTGAATGGGGTTCAATGCTTGATGATGGAAAAATATTCATTCGTTCAGCCCCTCATATTATGATATTTCCCGGAATGGCAATTAGTTTAACTGTACTAGCTTTTAACTATATTGGGGATGCACTACGCGATATTTTTGATCCAAG
>CAZBJM010000101.1:0-4794 GCA_964492225.1 uncultured Methanosarcinales archaeon | reverse complement strand
GCGCGATGCCTGCCGCCTGGTGTGGCGATACTTTGACCCTGGACCGGTGGCAGAAAATGGAAAACGGGCATAAAGTAACTATCAATTAATGGATGCTTATCTTTAAGAGATAGAAGAGCAGAACTGTCAAACTCGGGATATAAATTAACGTGAAAAATGGAATATGCTTTTAAAAAGCGATAAGAACATAAAGCGAAATTCCAATCAGGCAACCTCTATAAGGAAACTCCTTCTACCAAAACCATATATGACCAGATCATTATAGCTCAATCCCTATCCCTGTCAACATAGAACTCCGCAAACACCGGGTAGTGGTCGGATACAGCTTGGGTCTGAGCTTCTGTCAGACCATACTCCAGATCGAACCGGAATACCCCGAAATTGCCAGAAAGGTCTGAAGTATCGGTAAGGATAATGCGGTCATAGGTATAATTCGTTGCTTTGGTCGTAGTATCCTGACTGTTATCTATGAGCCAGTGATAGTCATCGAGCCTCGACTGCCCCTTTTCATTAAAATAGCTACCATCGGCATTGAGATCTCCCATAAGGATGATATCACCTTCGTCAGGATATAGCCTTTGAGCATGGTCGACCACATCACGCAATGCATTTATCTCCTGTGTGGCCTCGTCGGGGTCGGTGTGTACCACAATGAGGACAGCATCAAAATTACCATCGCTGGCATTGAATGCTGCAATATACGGCTCCCTGTGGAAAGGGTCCAAACCATCTGGCTCTGGATAGGTATGTGGGGTTCCTGAAAGGTGTACCGTCTTAGTATTGTACAGGTATGCATACTGTTCTTTACTGGACGTCCTGCCAAGTCTTTCACTGACCACATGATCATATTTTGAACCATCGGAATTGACCTTGTCCACAAGCTGTACCAAAGCCGTCTGAGAGCTATCCCGGATCTCCTGGATAGCGATAATATCGTATGTCCTGATGATATCAGCTAACAGGGCCATAACTTCGGGATTGGATGCCTTTTTAACTCCAAAGACCTGCACATTGAACGCTCCAATTCTTAAGGTACCGGACCGTTGGTCATTGACAAGGATATTATCCGTGGTTTTGTTCAGGTCCTCTGATGGATGATCTATGTGGATGACATCAGGTATCTTTTGGTCCTGGGTCTGGACCGAAGGCTCAGTAACAACAACAGGCTCTGGTGCAATACAACCTGAAGAAAGAAAAAGAAGTAACAGAATAGATACTACAAACAGACGGTCTTTCATATTAATATATAGATATAAGAAGATAAATAAATAACTCGCCTGAAACTAGGATGATGTAGCCACGATGGCAACCCTGACATTGACAACAACTTTGTACTAGCAGCTACTTAATTGATACCCATGAAGACTGGAACAAAAGTGCTTGATATCAGTGTAACATTGAAGGCAAACAAGTCAGATGCCTACCTTATGGTAGGAAATTCAAATAACGCTGACATGTATTATGCTACAGGATTCTCTGCATCGGATGCATATGCCTATGTGCAGACAAAAGAGGCTGCAGAGGTCCTGCTGGTATCCGATATGGAGCGCGGCAGAGCAGAGAAGGAATCTAGGGTTTCCAGAGTGCGTAGCCTGCAAGAGTACGATTATCGTGGCAAAGCAAAGGAAAGAGGGGACAGCGCTTTAGCATATTGCGACTGCTTGTCCCAGTTGCTTCAGGAACTAGGTGCACGCAAGGTCAGTATCCCAAGGGACTTTCCATATCACATAGCTCAGGTGCTCAAAGAAGATGGTTTCTCGTTCGAAGCTATCAAAAGTCCCTTCCATCAATTGCGTGCCGTGAAGAGCAACGAAGAAGTAGAAAAAATAAAGAAGACACAGGATGCTTGCAACCTTGCCATGAAAGCAGCAGTTGAGATGATAAATAAGAGCGAGATAGTGAACGGACATCTAAACTATAGAGGCTTTGACCTGACAGCTGAACAGGTGCGAGCCACCATCGATCACACCTTACTTGAACATGGCTGTGAGGCCGAAGGGACAATTGTCGCGTGTGGGAAAGACTCTGCCAATCCACACTGGGAAGGAAGTGGGGTGTTGCATGCTGACGAGCCCATTGTCATAGACATCTTCCCCCGGGGCAAACAAAGCAAATACTTTGCAGACATGACTCGCACAGTGCTCAAAGGAGAAGCTTCAGAAAAGCTTATAGATATGTATAATGCAGTCCTTGAAGCCCAAGAAGCAGCCATAGCAATGATCAAACCTGGGATCAGATGTGGGGATATACACAAAAAGGTATGTGACATATTTGAAGAGAAGGGATACGCAACGTACAAAAGTGGCTCTACTGTAGGATTCATTCACTCCACTGGCCATGGAGTAGGCCTTGAGATACATGAAGCTCCATCCGTCGGAGAGAACGAGGTAGTACTCACACAAGGCAATATCATAACCATAGAACCTGGTCTCTACTACCCTGATATTGGCGGGATACGTCTTGAAGACCTGATCCTTGTCACAGCTGATGGGTACAAGAACCTGACAGAAATGGAAAAAAGGTTTGTGGTGTAAAGCCCGGACTTGAGGGTAGGCACAGAAGACCGATCTGGCAATGTGCTTTGAAGAGATATTAAAATGAGGTGATAGCATGAAAGAAGGGAATACGATGACCGAGGAAATTGCAGAGAAATACTTCACTGCCGGAAAGATACTCTCCCAGGTAAGAGGAGAAGCAAAGGACAGGATAAAGATTGGGGCCAGCATGCTTGAAGTGGCTGAATTCGTAGAGAAGAGGGCAATTGAATTGGGAGCTGATGGCTCAGCTTTTCCATGCAACATCTCACGCAACGAAGAGGCAGCACATGCAACACCGGTACCCGGGGACCAGACAGTCTTTGGGGAAGATATCGTAAAACTGGACCTTGGCGTCCATGTGGATGGTTACATAGCAGACTCTGCAATAACCGTGGACCTAAGTGGCAAATATGGCGATATGGTCAAAGCATCTGAAGATGCCCTATATGCCGCTATCGATACTGTGAAAAGCGGTGTGACAACGGCAGACCTTGGAGCTGCCATAGAGGATGCCATCACTTCATACGGATTAAAACCTATAGGCAATCTCACTGGACATGGTGTGGCGCAATATATACCCCATGCCTCCCCCAGTGTACCAAATCGCAGAGTGAGCAGTGGAGCTGTACTGAACACAGGAGATGTCATAGCTATTGAACCCTTTGCAACGGACGGTGCTGGAAGAGTGGTCGATGGCAACCTCGTCGAGATCTTCCAGGTAATACGGAACAAACCCATAAGGCTACCTGCCGCACGGCAAGTGCTCAAGGACCTTGAATCACACAGGACCCTACCCTTTGCAAGAAGATGGTTGAGCGGCGAGAAGATAGATTACGCCCTACTCCAGCTTGAAAGAGCAGGCATAATCCACTCCTTCCCGGTCTTGAAGGAAGTGTCAGGTGGGATGGTGTCACAGGCCGAACATACGGTAATTGTGACCGAAGATGGATGCCATGTGACCACTAAATGAGTGAAGAAGAAGGGATAATGTGATAGTAGAAATGGTAGAACTGGATAATGGGACAGCCATGGGGATCAGCCTTCAGATGCAAAATGCTCCCTTGCTACTTATAAGAGCGAAAAGAGGATTTGTGATGTGTGGTTATCTTGACCTTGAGGCTGCGGCATCACTTGGGGACCTGGCAGTCAAGCTAAAAGGGGTCAAGACAATCGAAGACATGCTTGGAGCACCCGTTGCTGGTGTAACGAGTGCCGCTGCCGCGCTTGGAATAAAACAAGGTATGACCGGAAAAGAAGCCCTTGAGCTCATGTGCTGATATAATACCATGCTCTACGCTTTTGAATTGTCCGGGGAACACGACGTACTTCCCAAAAAGGAAATAGTTGCCTGCCTGAAACTGATGGACCTAAGCTTCAGTGAACACTCCTTTTTGGACCAATGCTTCATAGTCGATATTGAAGGTAATGTTCCCGATATTGAGATGGCGCTCAGGGCAATGGCAACAAGACTTGCCATGACCCATCATATTATCCGTGTAGCAGGCATATGCGACAAGGTTGTCGATGATATCATCCAACTTGCTAGGACCTGCGCACTTCCAGAGCTTGTTCCTGGTATCACCTATGCTGTGCGTGCAAAAAGGATAAGGCATTATGGCGAAGATATCAGGAGAGAGGACATAGAAGGCAAGATAGGAGGAGTGATCTTCCGCAGAGGCCATCATGCAGACCTTCGCTCCCCGGATATTACTTTTCGCCTACTTATCACAGAGCGTGTGGTATTTGGCTCTGTGCTTGCATCTATTGACAGGAGCAGTTACGAACACAGAGCCCCCCACAAAAAACCTTTCTTCTATCCAGGGGTCCTGATGCCAAGGGTTGCCAGGGCCATTGTGAATATCAGTGGAGTAAAGCAAAATGAGTTGGTCTTTGACCCATTCAGCGGAACGGCAGGCATACTTGTGGAGGCGGGTATGGTACAGGCCCGGGTCATAGGGCTAGAGGTCCGGCAAATGATATCCTACGGTGCAAAGGCAAATCTAGAGATGTTCAAAGCGGACCACTGCCTGTTGGTCGGGGATGCTTGCAAGGTCCCCCTGAAGGACAATAGTGTGGACGCAATTGTAAGTGACCCGCCCTACGGTCGCTCCGCAGCTATCCGGGCCGAGTCCCTGCACCACTTGTATGCCTCTTCCTTCAAAGAGATGTACAGAGTGATGAAAAAAGGTAAGCTCGCTGTGATAGTGTCCGAGATACCCGTCCTGGAATATGCGAATGGGGCCGGCTTTGTGATAGA
>CAZBJM010000100.1:0-4802 GCA_964492225.1 uncultured Methanosarcinales archaeon | reverse complement strand
AGCTTTTCCATTACTTCCGGTATGCCTTCACGGGTCATGGTGGACATTTCCATATCTACGAAATCAAGCTTCCTGAACTGGGGCAGATCGGACTTGTTGGCTACAACAAGGGTAGGTAATGGGAACTGCTGCCGAACCTCATCCAGCATGCCCTTCTGGTCGTTGACCAGGTAACCGCATGTCTCGGTCGGGTCCACGATGAACAGGACCACGGCCTTGAGATGTTTAAGTGCTGAGATGGCCTGCAGCTCAATGGCGTTCCTCTCAGACATTGCCCTGTCAAGCAATCCTGGAGTATCCATGACCTGGTACCTCTCGCTACCTACCATGAAGTGTCCAATAGAAACACCTTTTGTAGTAAAGGGATATGCTGCTATCTCCGGTGTTGCATCGGTCACCATGGTCACAAAACTGGATTTACCGATATTCGGATAGCCTGCAACAATGATGGTGGGTTCATTGTGCACATCTGGCAGTTTTCTCAATTTGTTGCGTGCTTCGTTCAGCAACAAAAGTTCCTTGTCAACAGATTTCATAATAGAGCCCATTCGTCCAAAGGCTTGCTTACGTATCATGACCGGATCTTTTGCACGGCGCATCTTAGCCACATGTTCTCTGGCCACCTCATGGATCTTGGAACCTGCCCACTCGATCCTTCCCAGAGCCTGCTTCATTGCATCTACACCAACAAGTATGTCAGCCAATTCATAATAAAAAGGCTGTATCTGATCAAAACTTGGAAAACGACGTACTGCATTGGACAAATTATCTGTGAGTATATTAGCAGCTGTCAATACCATCGATTCATTGGCTTTGAGCGCTGTCTCTCTCCCCGTTATGGTCTTCCCGGCCATTGCACGGGTTGCCCTTCTGAATGCCTTGTCCACAAGTTCATCAGATGTAGGGACAGTGTGGATCTTTTCAAATATCATAGTTTCTTTACCTGACTTTGCTAAGCACTTGTACATATAAATTAGTGTTCCCTCTTAGAGCAAAATATGATAGAATAAAAGGATTAAATAAAAACAACCAAAATATATAGCAAAAATGAAATATTATGTTTACTTATAAATATAAACACTATGCATTCTACTATATATAGAAGAGATATATCCCTACGAAATAATCTTAAGATATATCTGTAAGATATCTATCGCCCATACTACAAATATATATATCCCATTTGCTTATCTATAAGCATAAAGGGAACGGTGATCTAATGGAGCTGGCTCCTATTCAAAAAGACATTTTAACTGCTTTAATTAATCTTCAAAGACTCAATGATCGTGCAATCAAAGGCGAAGAGATCGCCTATCTTATAAACCGCAATCCTGGTACAGTCAGAAACCAAATGCAATCCCTAAAAGTGCTCGGATTGGTCGAAGGAGTGCCCGGACCAAAAGGAGGATATAAGGTCACCAGCAAAGCTTATGAGGTCCTGAGCATCACAGCTATGGACCATGAAGCAGTTGTCCCTCTTTTTAAGAACAATAAGCTCATAGACGGTACGACTGTATCTGAGATCAGCTTCACCACCGTCAGACATCCAGATATGTGTCAGGGCAACATAAAGGTAATTGGTAGCATCAAAGGCTTTGAACAGGGAGATAAGGTACAAATTGGTCCAACCCCTGTGAACAAACTCGTCATAAGTGGAGTAGTCGTTGGACGCGACGATACTGAAAATACACTTGTCTTCTGCATCAATGAGATGATATCCCTCCCAAAGAAACCTGTAAAAGACTATGCAAGCACAGACATCATATCTATAAATAGCAATGCAACGATACAGGCTACAGCAAAGCTATTGGTTGAGAATAAGATACATGGTGTTCCAGTGACCGAGGATGAAAAGATTGTAGGGATAGTCACCTTTACGGACATAGGTGCTGCTGTTGCAAGCGGTAAGATAGCCGCAAGAGTAAGGGATATCATGACAAAGGAACTCATCACTGTAGATGCAGAGACTTCCCTCTATGATGCAGTGAAAATATTTGTCAGATACAATATAGGTCTGCTTTTGGTGACCTTTGATGGTATACCAAAAGGAGTACTATCAAAGAAGGACGTATTCCACGAATTGACCATTTATTGAGACAACATACCATACCTTTATGGGATGAACAAGAAACAGCGAGTGGTCACTTTCTTCTATTTTTGAACTCTGCTGCAATATCCTCAAGGCTTATCCCTTTTGCAGCAAGCATCACCAGCAGGTGGAACAACAGGTCTGCAGACTCATAGATGATCTCTTCACGCTTGTCACCCTTCACCGCAAGGATAGTTTCAACAGCCTCCTCACCTACTTTTTCCAGTATCTTATCAATACCTTTCCTGTGGTTTAGGAGGGAACAGACATATGAGTCATCTGAAGGATTCTGCTTGCGCTCAAGAATGACAGCATAGACCTCATTAAGGATAGAAATATCGGTATTCTGCATATTAACACATCAAAATAAAACTCTGACGTTGGTGTAATCCATCACAATATGACGGGAAAGTGTTGGTATCCCAACGTCTCATTTAGTCATATGAATTTTATCATATATTTGTTTTGGTCCTCATGAAGTCATCTTCATTGATTCATACCTTTCGGGGATCTGTAATTTCACCCGTCAGGGCCGAAGCTGCAGCGGTTGCCGGTGAGCTAAGATACACAAAGGACTGGGGACTTCCCTCTCTTCCCTTGAAGTTCCTGTTCGATGTTGCCAGCCCGACCTCCCCATCTCCAAGCAGTCCAAAGGATCCGCCCATACATGGACCACAGCACGGCGACTCGACTATTGCACCTGCTTCCATGAACTGCTCGATGTATCCAGCTCTGAGTACCTTCATGTACTCGGTCCTTGAAGCGGGAATTATAAGCAACCTGACACCTTTTGCCACAGGTTCGTCACCCATCATCTTAGCAACGACCTCTATGTCTTCAAACCTGCCGTTTGTGCATGAACCCACAAATACCTGATCTACCTTGATACCTTCGACCTCTGTAACAGGTTTTACATTATCCACATTATGCGGACAGGCCACCTGGGGCTCTAGCTTGCTCACGTCATATTTTTTAAATTCGGAGAACACTGCATCTTTATCTGATCTCCAGTATGGGTCAAGTTCAAACTCAGGGATACGCTCCTTAAGATACTTTTCCGTCACCGCATCAGCTTCGATGATACCAGCTTTGCCACCCATTTCAATGGCCATGTTGGAAACGGTCATGCGCTCTGACATGCCCATGTCACGTATAGTTGAACCTGCGTACTCGGCAGCCTTGTATCTTGCTCCCTCAGCTCCGACATCACCTATAAGATGCAGGATGACGTCCTTGGAGTAGACATGTTTTTGGAGCTTGCCGTTGACCTCGAACCTAATGGTCTCAGGCACCTTGAACCAAAGTTTGTTGGATGCAAAGACAGCAGCCATATCAGTAGAACCAATACCAGTAGAGAATGCACCTAGGGCACCATAGGCACAAGTATGGGAATCTGAGCCCACCACAAGGTCACCTGGCCTTACATGTCCTTTTTCTGGCATCACTTGATGGCACACACCTTCAAAAACATCGTAGTTGAGGATGTTTTGTTCCTTTGCAAAGTTCCTTAGCATTATGTGGTTTGCTGCGGCATTGATAGAATCCGCAGGAACCTGATGGTCAAAAAGGATCACGATCTTACTAGGGTCTTTTACTTTCTTCTGCTCCTTATCCTTCACGATATCATAAAAGCCCTCCACTGCAAGAGGTCCTGTTATATCATGGGTCATAGCCCTGTCTATGTCAGCCATTACAAAATCGCCGGCCTTTACCGCTTTACCGGATGCCTTTGAAAAGATCTTCTCCGAGATCGTCATTGCTTGGTCAGTATTTGTGAACATATTGATCCATCTGTGATTGTATCGTGTAATGTTATGAACGCTTAGATAATCCTACGAGTAGTTCTATTACTACCTCTGCAGTCATGTACTATATACTTTATAATACCTTCCCGTATATTGCTTGATGCATTATTAATATTCTTATTTCCTCTTTCAAACGCCTCAAATTTCTCATAGGTCAGAATGGTTTCCTTAAGCTCTGCAATATAACGGTCTAAAACATTTACGGCCAGAGCAAAGCTTTCATGTTGGTCTATTGCCCCTCCCAGCCCCTCACATAGCGACACCTGTAACTTTCCATCTTCCATGAAGAATGGATAAGTACTGCACAACATAGGCCGCACGCCATAGGCACTACATCGATTACCTGATGGCCTATCCTGTATAAATATGCAATCTCCATTGTCCTTACGGGATAATATCCAGCCAAAGGTATGGACATTACCCTGCCGATCGATCATATCTGCGACCCGGCTCAGCTCTTTTGTATCTTGCAGTTCCCGATGTTCCGGGGGCTCTGCTACCTGCTCGGGTGTAAGGCCAGTATGATGGCAGATCCTATGTATCTCCACAGGACCGAGCATGACCGAATTATCCCCATGCTCACTCCGGCAACATCGACCACACATGAGGCAACAAAAACCGATGTTCCGTATGCTTTCAGCTATATCTTCCGGATGGATGGACATAGCGGCTTTAAGCTCAGTATCCAACACCCCTATTAGCTTTTTTTTATATCCTGGGTCCATTTTGATCCACGGGCACGCCTAAAATGTACATGGTACTTAAAGCTGGCTGCATATTAAAAAGATATTCTCCATTCGGCTGAATTGGATATCTGTGACCTATAAAAATGGCACGGGTGTTGCGCGCACATGCGATGAGGTTCCTGAAAAATGATCAAAGGAGCATTGGATATGCCATCATATATC
>CAZBJM010000099.1:0-4936 GCA_964492225.1 uncultured Methanosarcinales archaeon | reverse complement strand
CCGATGACCTTGGTCAAGAAGGATTTGACCCCTATTACGGCAACGGTTTCGTAAATATAGAAAAATTTGCAAAGACGCTGGATAAATCCTACAGGATTACATTCAATAAAGGAGACGGCGCTTCCTTTGACCAGACTATTACAGTGCCGGAGACCTATAGCCTATCTTCAACAACTTCAAGCGCAATAACTTTGCCGGAACCCTCCCGGGCAGGAGATGAGTTCAGGGGTTGGTATGAAAATGCTGATTTTTCAGGCAGTCCTGTCACTGAGATTCCTTCCGGCTCCATCGGAGACAAAATATACTATGCCGCCTGGGAGAGCGATTGGCTTATGACCGGAACAGCTCAAATCCTTGTAAGCAACGGGACTTACAGTGACCCGGACTTTGTGGATCCGGGAGACAGTCTGAGTTTGCGTCTGACCTTGGACAAAGATAAAACTTACGGGGGGACTACAAGCTGGTATGAGGGGGATAGGCTCTTGGCTTCCGGTGATACATACACAGTTGAAATTCATGATGCAGGGAAAACCATTCACGCTGTATACACAGCTCCCCAAGGCTGGTTTGGAACCATAGCTGCGGCTCCCGTAAGAGTGGAAAGGGCTGTGCTTGGAGGCCTGCTTCTTATCGAGCAGACCGCAGATATAAAGATTGGAGATATTCTCAGCCTGAAAGCAGAAAGCATAATTAAGGGAAAAGCGGTTCAAGATGATGATACAGACTACGGGCTTCAGTGGCTCAGAGATGGCCAAGCCATTTCCGGCGAGACCTATAAAACTTACATGGTAAAAAAAGAAGACCGAGGACATAAAATGTCAATTACAGCCCAGGCTAAGGGCAATTATTATAAAGGCTCCGTTCTTTCGGAGGAAGTTCGGGCAGAAATAGGAAGACCCTCAGTCACCCTTACTGTTACACCCGGTGACAAGCAGGCAGCAATCAGTTGGAAAGTCACTGACAACGGCGGCAGTCCTGTCACCAAATTTATAGTTTACAAGGATGACATACTGAAAACAACCCTTCCGGCAAGCTCTGCAAGCTATACTTTTACAGGGCTTGAAAACGGAGTATCATATAATTTTAGGCTTGAGGCATACAACACTGGCCTTGATGGATCTCAGCAGTATGGATCTGCCGAAGCTTCTTGCACCCCACTTGCTCCTGAAGGGGGCCAAACTAACCCCGGCGGCGGTGTAATTAGTCCGGGCGGAGGCGGCGGTGGTGCACCCATGGCACCTGCAGCCTTGTTCTATACTATCAAGGCCACGGCAGGCAGGGGCGGAAGCATCAGCCCGGCAACATCCGAGCTGGAGGCAGGCGGAAGCCAAACCTTTACAATTATTCCTGATGAAGGATATGAAGTTAGCAATGTATTGGTTAAGGGACAAAGCGTGGGAGCCGTGTCAAGCTACACATTTACAAATGTAAATGAAGATTCAGCCATTGAAGCAATATTTGCTCTAAAGATTGTATATTCAACCAATTCAAACGAATTCATTGACGTAGACAAGGGCGATTGGTTCGCTCAATCGGTAGACTATGTGGTTAATTTAGGCTTGTTTAAAGGAACAACAGATGACACCTTCTCACCTTATGCATCAATGACAAGAGCTATGTTTGTAACAGTGCTTGGCAGATTTCATGAATACATGAATAAGAACAGTTTGGTTCAGCCTGAAGGATTAACTTTCACGGACGTTCCTTTGGACAGATATTATGCGGCAAGTGTCAAATGGGCAAGCGACAACAATATTATCAGCGGATATGAAGGCGGATTCTTCAAGCCTGACGAGCCTATAAGCAGGGAGCAAATAGTTGCCATATTGTATAGATTTGCTTTATATGCAGGCTTAGACACCACAAACACTTCCGATATCACAACATTTGCAGATAGCGGGAACATTTCATCCTGGTCTCTCGACGCTCTTAAATGGGCAGTGAGTTCAGGGATTTTAGGCGGACGAACTGACGGCAGCTTAGACCCGCAAGGCTTGGTGCAAAGATGCGAAGTAGCAGCCATCCTCCACAGATTTATAAAATAAAAACATAAAATAAAAACACCAAAAAAGGCGGGGAGAGGCTGAGAACGAAAAGAACCGTCCCCGAAACCGGAGGCGGGGACAGGCTTAGAACGAAAAGAACCGTCCCCGAAACCGGTCCACGAAACCGGAAACCGAAGGAGCCTTGTTATGACAGTCAAAAAAACAGTAATGTCAGACATCCACTATTATTCGGAAACTCTTAAAAATAAATTGAATTATTTATTACATTCGCCTGCAGTTATTGTGGAGGCTCCGTCAGGATACGGCAAAACTACCGCAGTGCGGGATTATTTAGCCCATAAACTGCCAAAGGGTGCAGAAGTCCGTTGGTTTACCGCTGTGGACGAAGCTCCCGAGTCAAGTTACGGAAGGCTATGCTTAGAATTTAAAAAAATAGATGCTGATGCGGGTGACCGTTTGCTTAAAGCAGGACTTCCCAATGCTTTAAACATAGGGGAAACCTGTGAAGCCATAAGGTCAATTAAGTGCAAAAGAGAAACATGGCTGGTGATTGACAACTTCCAGTATCTTAATGAAATACTGCCTGCTTCAATTTTGATTGCACTGCTTGAGCATGATATTGCAGGCCTTCATATAGTTATAATAACCCATATGTTGGGACGTGATGTGCATTCGACTATTGCGAGCCGGGGATTCCTGCATATTACTGTTTCGGATTTAAGGTTAGGCGAGGATGACGTAAGACATTATTTTTCTTTGGCGGGAGTTAAGATTAATAAAGAGGAAGCACAGATGCTTGTAAGATATACCGAAGGCTGGATAATAGCATTGTATCTGCAGCTGAGAGCATTTTTAGAAAGGGGAGTTTTTTCTGATACTGAAATTATTTCCCTTATGGACAGCTTGTTTTGGGAAAAGCTTGATAAAAGGCAACAAAACTTTTTATTGCATTTGTCACCCTTTGAAATGGTTACTGCACAACAGGCATCCTTCTTGGCAAAAGTTGACACCCTGCCTGCATATGCAATAAATGCTCTGCAAAGTTCCTTTATCAGATATGAGAGTAATAAGTGCAAATACGAATTTCACACTATACTGTCCCAGCTTTTGCAGGTGAAATTAAAGGAAAGCAATGAAGCCTTTGAAAGAGAATGCCTTATTCGTGCAGGGGACTGGTGCTGTAATAAGGGCAAGATTAAAGAGGCCATGACCTTTTATTTAAGGACAGAAGACTATAAAAGGATCCTTTCTCTTGACTTTACCGATTTAATCTTTGATGAAATTCAAGGCAAAGCATTTTTTCATATTGCTTTAAATATAATGCAAAATTGTCCCGCCGAAATAAAAAAAGATGCTCCCCTTTCCATGCTAAGGGTTGCCTGGGCACTGAAAGCCGGAGACATGAATGCGGAATTTGCAAAAATTTTAGAGGAAATAAACTTAATGATTGAGCCTTGTGGCTTGCTGCGAGCTGAATGGATGCTTTTGTCAGCCTATAAATTCTACCCCTTTATAGATAAAATGATGCCCATCTTGGAAGAAGCCGCCCCAATGTTTGAGGGGGAATGCTCACAAGTGATTTTGCCCGGTGCCCCCTGGTGCTTCGGGGACTATTCTCAGATGACAGTATTTCACCGAAAGTCAGGTGAAGGAGACCGGGAAGCAGAGGAGCTTGAAAAGTTTATAAGGCTTTATTCAGAAATTACGGGAGACCACGGCAGCGGTGCCGATACACTCTTCAAAGCCGAGTTGGCACATTTCAGAGGAGATTTGGACCTGGCGGAGATTCTTATACACAAAGCGATTTTTATTGCTGAAAGCAAGGGACAGTCTATCGTTCAATTAGGCGCCACCCTTCATCTTTGCGAAATTGCTGTGGAGAGATGCGATTTTGAAGCCTGGGACAAAGCATTTTGCTCCATGGAGCATGCCGCCGCCTTGCAAAACAATGCACTTATCAGGTCAGTGCTGGATATATTGAGGGGAATTTTGCTGAATGAATTAGGCTATCAGGACAGAATTGCCGATTGGCTTAAAAATATGGGCAAAGCAGAAATTCTGTTTTCGACTATAAAAAACAATGCAATTTTCGCACACTTATGTTATTTGATGCATAAAGGCGATTATGCCCGAATGATAGGTGTTACCCAAGCTGTAAAGGAAGCAGTTTTATATTATACACCCTTTGGAAATTCTATCATATTCTTATTGATGGCAATAGGATATATTAATATGGGAGATAAAAAGAGAGCGCTTGAAAGCTTGAACAAGTCTATGGAAACAGCAATACCTGATGGTTTCTTGTACCTCCTTGCTGTTCATCACTGGATGCTTAAGGGATTATCAGAGGAAGTGATTGCGGATAAATTCCCCGAGTATTTAGAACTCTACATAAAAATCAAGGAAAGGTTTTTTATTGGTTATAATAAGCTTCATACCAATCTTATCACTGATTCGCTGACAGACCTGCTCACTGCAAGAGAACGCGAAATCGCCCTGCTTGCGGCGAAAGGATTAAAAAATACTGAAATTGCAAAAGAAATGTTCATAACTGAAAACACTGTACGCTCCCACCTGCATTCCGCCTATCAAAAATTAGATATTGACAGACGAAGCAGATTAGCTGATAAGCTTATGTAAATCATCCATAAATCATCCATAAATATAATCCATTGGTAGGATGTAATTTTTTTAAACCTGTTTTACAATATTTGTAGAATGGGTTTTTTGTATTTCATTTTGAAAGGAGACATCTTCATGAGTTATGTTAAGTCAATCGTTCCCATGAATGACTTTAGGCTCTTCATGGATATGGAAAGCGGCAGTGTTGTGATTGTAGATCTTTCAGTTAAGCTCAATACCATAGATACAAGCTTGGGAGTCAGACTGCGTGAGATAAGTTTCGTAGTCAAAAGGGAAACAGCCCAGAT
>CAZBJM010000098.1:0-5079 GCA_964492225.1 uncultured Methanosarcinales archaeon | reverse complement strand
GCGCATGATCTCCCGGCACATGGTCCAAACTGCACAAAACATACCATTAGGCGATACTTTGACCATGCCTGATAGATATGATAAAGAATGTGAACTCGGATGGAACCAAAAAAGAGAGTGGCAGTTCAACAAGATCAATATGTCAAACTTGGGATGAAAGATAGAAAGGATCAGGTTTTTATGTAAAAGGCTTCCTAAGACAAGCATATGGGACCAAGCCAGAACCAATACAATGACAATACACAGGAAGAAGAGGCCCACCCATCGGTGGAAGGAACATCCGATATGGACCTGCTTGCCCTGGAAAAGGCTATCAAGCAATGCTCAAAGTGTCCCCTCCGGGCAGGTGCTACAAACCCCGTTATTATGAAAGGCTCACATGCGCCGGACCTGTTATTCATAGGGGAGGCCCCCGGGAAGACAGAGGATATGACAGGTATTCCATTTACAGGGAGAGCGGGGAAGGTCCTGGATGAGATAATTGCATATATGGGACTCACTGATAAGGACTATGCTGTCATCAACACTGTAAAATGCCGTCCCCCGGACAATCGCAAACCAAAAAAGAATGAGATCCTGGCATGCCGTCCCTTCATGCAGGCACAGATAAGGCTCTTGTCCCCACGGGTGATGGTACTACTGGGCAACACTGCTGAGGAGGCATTTTGCATGGGTACAAAGCTTGACTGGGGAGTGGCAAAAGAATCCGATGGTATCCACATATTGAAATTGTTCCACCCAGCAGCTTTGATATATCAGCGCTCAAGGTTCGATGAACAAAAGAGACTAATTGACAATAACCGCCATCTGTGGGAATAATAATGAACACATTTGTTTCGAGTACATGGACTGCACCCTTGTCTTTTATACAAGGATGTACACATGATGAGTATTCATACATGTTCCTTTGCCGCTTCCAGTACTTCCTCTGCCACCTTTGCGTTCATCAGCAGGTCATCAAGGGTCGCTATCAGTGAACTGATCTTTTCTGATGTGATATGTATCCTTGCATTTGTACCACACTGCAAGACTTGCATGTTCGCAAGGTTATCTGGAGCCAGTGACCTTGCAATTAGTTCTGACATCCTGGAAGCATCCACATCGATGAACTCTAGCGTGGTCTCTATCTTCATGGAACTACCCCATCCCCCTTATGCTGACCTATCTGTTGTCCTACGATATCGTCCACCAACTGGACGAACTTCTCTTCTGTGCCTGGTGGTATCGAAGCCCCGGAAGCGATATTATGCCCTCCGCCCTCCCCACCTAGGGTCTTTGAAGCCTCTCGCAGTGCAAATGCAAGGTCAAGACCTTTGGCCACAAGTGCTCTGGTACCCCTAGCTGAGACCTTGACAAGCCCATCTACATTGTTCACGGTCACAAAAGGCCTATCCGGATCAATGAAGCGGACCATAGTGCTCGCTATTAGGCCTGTGGACTCCATGTTCTTTGTGATAAGGTACCCTATGTTCTGCCCGGTGCGGAGCATATTGACCGCTGCCCTGATATTGCTAGTTATGACACCCTGCTGCTCGATAGCCATCTTCCTGGCCTCCTGGACATTGGTCTTATCCCTCATGGTAATAGAAAGGGCAATACCTGCCTTTTCCATCTTACCACAGGTATTGAGGACGGAAACCATGTCATAGACATTTGTGATAAGCTCACGATCAAGATAATACACATCCCCAATTGAAGCATCTATCGCCTCGCTTGTGGACCTCTTTGATAATTTCAAGGCTACCGCAGTTGTGAACTTCCTAAGCTGCTCATCACTAAGCTCATGCATATTACCATGTATGCCCAGGGTGTCAAGGAACTCATCTATCTTCTGCCTGTCCCCTGTGATATCCATGAAAGGTTCGGGAGTGTACTCAAGCACATCTGCAATATTACCTTCTCCTATCTTCAGACCCTTCCTGATACTTACAACACCTGCCTCAATTGCTTCCCGCAAGATGGAACCATTTACAGTATCCATAAGTTGCTTATCTCCCACAGCACCTGCAATGGCAAGGCCTGCAAGGTCCACATTGGCCGGGTCCATGGCCTTTGCCACCAGGTATGTGGTACCAGAAGCTGAGATATGCATTGCACCATCTATGCCCACAAGATGAGGGTTGACATGCACCCTTGCAGGAGAAGTACCCACGGGGACGTGATGGTCCAGAATTACAATGGCATTCTTCAATGTAGCAAGAATATCAGACTGCCCGCTCCCCATATCACAGAAGACTACAAGGTCATCTTCACCCACACTGGCAGACACCATCTCTACAACAGGACCATCCAACCTGGCTACAATACTTGTATGGAAACGGATACCTTTCCTCTGCAGAGCATGACATAGAATGGATGCTGAACTAAGCCCATCGGCATCATTGTGAGAGATCACCCGCACATATGCATATTCTCCAATAAGGCTTGCAGCCTGAGCCGCAATGTCTTTTAGTTTTTGGGTCTCTATATTGAAGTTCAGTGATACCACCCAAATCCATCATTCAATGCATAGTTCATCATCAGATCAGATACATCGTCCATTACCATTATTAGAGTTACGGACCTGGACCCTAAGTGAATACATCCGTAGGGCTAAGGGCTCAACGACCTTCGGGTGAACAGTTCTTCTTACCCGGGGACAATACCTCACCTGGATAACTGGAACTGCCGGCATCCATCATCATACCCACATTGATGCTGGTATTGATACCTGTGTGCACATCATCTCCCATGATGACACCAAGTTTCCTTCTGCCAGTATCAACGACCTTACCTTTCACCGAACATTTTACATTCTTCCCGTCATGCCTGAGATTTGCAACCTTGGTACCTGCACCAAAATTACATCGAAGACCAATGACGCTATCTCCCAGGTAGCTCAGGTGCCCGATCTTTGTCCCATCCATGATTATGCTGTTCTTCACTTCGACCGCATTACCTATATGGACATTGTTGCCTATGGAAGTGGATGCCCGTATAAAGCAATTTGGTCCTATATCACAATCCCGGCCTATTACCACAGGACCCATTATGTACGCACCGTTACGGATGATAGTGCCTTTACCCACAAGCACCTTACCGTGCAGGGTGACATATGGCTCTACCGTACCCTCACAAGGTCCTTCTATATCCTCAAGCAAGATCCGGTTTGCTTCAAGCATGTCCCATGGTCTGCCAATGTCTATCCAGTTTGTGGTAAGTAGCTCAAACCCCACATTATACCCACTGTCTATCATCATTTGCAGTGGATCGGTAATCTCAAGCTCCCCGCGAGGAGATAGTTCTGTCTTTGCGATGAAGTCGAAGATAGCTTCTGTGAACAGATATATTCCCGTGTTGGCCAGTTTGCTGGGGGGATGTACAGGCTTTTCAATGATCCTGACGACCCTATCATCCTTTACTTCGATAACACCAAACTGTGTGGGGTCCTCCACTTCCTTTACTGTAATTATAACATCCCTGTCTGAAGAGATAAGGGCCCGTATGTGTCCGGCACTAATCAGCATGTCACCATTGAGCACAATGAAACTGCCCTCAACATGTCCCTTGGCACATCCTATGGCATCCGCGGTACCAAGCTGGGTTTGTTGGTGTACATATTCTATATTGATCCCTTTCTGGCTTCCATCCCCGAAATAGGCCTTGATGGAATCCTCACGGTAGCCAGTGATAAGTACAAAATCCCTTATCCCCGCCTCAATGGCAGCGTCTATGCTATGCTCCAACATTGGCCTGTTCGCTATTGGAAGCATCACCTTGGGCATGGACGAGGTAAGAGGGCGCATCCGGGTTCCCTCACCCGCCGCAAGTATCACGGCTTTCATGCAATGCTCTCCTTTACTATGTCCTCTGCCATCCTGTAAAGTTCTTCGACACCCTTGCGTGCCTGTGCGGTGATACGTATCTTTTGTTCAGTTCCGGAAGGACGGACCAGTACCCAACCATCCTCCATTCCAACTCGAATACCATCGATATCAGAAACATCTCCCTTGGACTTCAATTTCTTTTTAATGCTGTCCATGGCCTTTTCCTTATGATCCTCTGCACATGGGACAGTACCTCTGAGTGTTGGGTACTGAGGAAGTGCTTCCCTGAGCTGCGAGAGCTTTGTCTTAGCTGCTATCTCTATCAATCTGGCAGCTGCATATATTCCATCGGGACAATAGGAGATACGTGGGAATATCCAGCTTCCCGAAGGCTCGCCTCCAAAACCGGTACGGTGTCTTTTCATCTCTTCGGCAACATATACGTCCCCGACCTTTGTGCGTATTATCTCCATACCTTCCAGGACATCGTCAACTATGAGGGATGTATCCACTGGTACGCATACCTTTCCCTTTTCCATGCATTCGTATTGACCAAAGATAGCAAGCAGTTCGTCACCGGATACAAAGTTACCCTTATCATCAACGGCCATCATCCGGTCAGCGTCCCCATCATGAGCTATACCTATATCTGCGCCAAAATCAACTACTGCCTTCCTTAGCAAGGATAGGTTCTTCTCATTGGGTTCCGGATTGCGGGCAGGGAAATGCCCATCTAGCTGACTGTTAAGGGTAATTATCTCACACCCCATCTGCCTGAGCAAAAATGGACTGATGGTAGCGCCTGCACCACATCCACAGTCAAGGACGACCTTCAGGGAAACCCTGCCAACACGCTCCAGGATCATATCCATATGGTCACGTACTGCATTTGTGCATGAGCTTATGCTACCTATCCTATCCCAGCTTACATATTCAAAATCCTCACGTTCAATAACAGACTCTATCTCTTCCTGCTGTTTTGAATCAAAGGCCATGCCATCTGGATTCCACAATTTGATGCCTACATATTCTGCAGGGTTGTGGGAAGCGGTTATCATTACACCACAATCAAAGTTCCTTGTAGCATATGCAAGTGTAGGCGTGGTCACAAGACCCACCCTGACCACATTGCATCCTGAACTGACAAGACCACTTATGACCGCATACTCGATCATCTCGCCGGCAACACGTGGGTCTCTGCCAATGACCGCAGTCTTTTTTGTCCTGCCTAGTGCCATACCAACGCGCAAGGCCAGGTCGACTGTAACGTCCT
>CAZBJM010000097.1:0-5190 GCA_964492225.1 uncultured Methanosarcinales archaeon | reverse complement strand
GCAGACCGGGGATCTGCTCACCACTAAAACCGTGGTGGCCTCTCCCATGAATTATAGAAGCGGTTCTTACGGGCGACGTACTATCTATCTGGAAGGAAGGCTTAACTACGACCAGATATTCGCTGAAAAACATCGTCTGGGAGTTCTCTTTTTATACCAACAAAAAGATTACCAACGGACCGACGTGTATGATGAGCTCTCCTCCATTCCAAACAGGAATCAGGGGATTGCCGGCAGGTTGACCTACTCTTTGGATGACATCTATTTCCTTGAGACAAACTTCGGATATAACGGCTCCGAGAACTTCCCGAAAGGGCAGCGGTTTGGTTTCTTCCCTTCGTTAGCATTGGGTTATTTAGTTTCCAACTATCAATTTATGAAGGATACATTTCCTCTGATCAACACATTAAAGCTCAGATACTCTTTCGGGTTGGTAGGGAATGATAAATTGGCGAGTGCCGGTTCTACGGTCCGCTTTCCCTATCTGACCACACTCAACATGAATGCCGCCGGTTATTATTTCGGCGACATACTCAGCTATTATGGGGGTGTTACCGACAGCAAACTGGGTTCTACCGGATTGGTGTGGGAAAAAGCAAAGAAGCACAACTGGGGTATCGATCTCACTTTATTGGATGAGGCGGTAAACATTACATTAGACGCCTTCTTGGACCAACGCAACAATATTTTCATGCAACGTAGCACATTACCCGGGACACTGGGCGTGCGATCTACCATCTGGGGAAACGTGGGAAAGATGAAAAGCTGGGGATCCGACGGTACCATTTCTTACACCAAAAAATTTGGTGATGTGACCCTTGAGGCACGCGGGAACTTCACTTTCACCAGGGACAAAATTTTAGATTATGATGAGGTGTCGCCAAGATACCCCTACCTGGCCCAGAAAGGAAATTCTTATGGAATTACCAGGGGACTCATCGCTCTTGGCCTGTTTAAGGATGAGGAGGATGTAAGGAACAGTCCCACACAATTCGGGAAAGTGTTGCCGGGTGACATCAAATACCAGGATGTGAATGGTGACGGGATAATTAACAGTTACGACATAGTACCTATTGGAAATGCCCGTATCCCGAGGGTTCAGTATGGGTTTGCCACATCCGCACAATGGAAAGGATTTGACTTTAACATCTTTTTCAGGGGAGCAGGCAAATCGGACTTCTTCTTCGGAGGATCAGGTTTTTATCCATTTAACGGAGAGAAAACAGGCAATGTGCTTTCCATTGTGAACGATCAAAAAAACAGATGGACACCGGAATCCTATTCAGGTGATCCTGCCACAGAAAATCCCAACGCACGCTTTCCACGCTTGAGTTATGGCAATAATACCAATAACAACCGCAATTCAACATTCTGGTTGGCTGATGCAAGCTATTTGCGATTGAAGACATTGGAGATTGGTTATACATTCCCGAAAGCGTGGACCCAAAAGATGGCCATGAACAATCTACGTCTCTCAATTATTGGAGATAACCTCCATGTGTGGGATAAAGTGAAACTATGGGATCCGGAACAAGCCAGTGGAAACGGTGCTGTGTATCCGCTCACCAGATCGTATACGGCCGTATTACAAATGTCGTTTTAAAACACAGATTTAAAAATTCATTACTATGTTACAAAAGAAAATATTAAGAAAACTGACAATACTTTCCGCCAGCATTTTCCTCGCTTTGGGGTCTGTGTTCTATTCTTCCTGTAATTTTCTGGATATCGACCCCTATATCACGGATCTGTTCACACTGGATACCGTGTTTGCCAAGAAGGAGTATGCCGAGAAGTATCTCAACAACATCTATACCTATATAGCTGACTACGGCTCATGCCGAAGCAATTCGACCAGAAATAACGTCACCATGCCCTGGACACCCATCTCTGATGAGGCTGTCTCGGGATATAAGCGCGGTAGCGGTCAAAACTTCGCGGTATGGTCGAATAATGAGTTGACACCGGAAAATTATTACGGTTTCGACAACCGTTACGCGCTCTTTTACGAAGGTATCCGCAAAGCCAATACTTTCCTCACACGAATTGATGAGTGTAAAGAGGCAGGGCCAGTGCAGATATCCGAGTGGAAAGGCGAGGCCACCTTCATCAAGGCGATGTGCTATTTCGAGTTGATGCTGACATACGGTCCCATCCCCATTGTACCTGACTATCCGGTTGACTTCGATACCCAGATGAGCGAGTTGATGGTGGAGCGTAACACATGGGACGAATGCAGTGAATATGTGGAAAACTTATTAAAAAGTGCCACAGCGCTCCTGCCGGAATTTATCATGGATAAATCGGGAGTAGGAAGACCCAACAAAAATGCGGCAAGGGCGGTATTGTCGCGCCTCACCCTCTATACTGCCAGCCCATTGTTCAACGGTCAAAATGGGGAGTTTGCCAATTTCAAGAAAAAATCGGGTGAGCCCCTGTTAAATCCTGAAAGGGATATGGAGAAATGGGCAAAAGCCGCCGCCGCCGCCAAAGATCTGGTCACATTGAAACCGACAGACCTCTACACAGTGCCCGCGATGGAGAACACACCGGATGTGCCTGTCCCGGCAAGCGAAAAAGGGAACTTCCCCAATGGAGCGGGAGGCATCGATCATTATCACTCCTATATCGATATGTTCAATGGCGAGTGTGTACAGGCCTCATCCAACATAGAGCTCCTGTTTACCAAGCAAGGATCTGACGTAACAGAATATGGTCGCTATTTAGATCCGGGAATGATCGACGGATGGAGCGGGAACTATTTTCCCCAACGCATTGTAGACCAATACTATATGGCTGATGGGAGGGATATCAACAATGCTAGTGCGGCCTACCCCTATGAGCAGACCGGATATACCGATAGAGATTCTACTTTCTCGGGTGACAGGATGACCAATGGATTTACTTTGTTGGCCGGCACAAGGAAATGGTATGTCAATCGAGAAATACGATTTTACGCCACGGTGGCATTCAACAACTCATTCTATCCGTCGGTCTCCACCCCGCCCGATAAAATTGGAGCCGATGGCAAGGTGGCGAAATACTTTGCCAATAGCTTAAGTGGAAAGGAGGCTGCCGCGCAGCGCCCAGCAGCGCAAGGTGAAGAGTATGCGATGACCGGTTATTTATGTCGGAAATTCAACCATTACGAAGATTCGTGGATCTCTAACGGAAGGAGAAAGGCTAAATATGGAATTCTCTACCGAATGGCGGAAGTCTATCTGAATTATGTGGAGGCAATGAACGAATTGGATGGTAGCTATACGATTGACGAGATAACTGTTTCACGTGACCAGGCGGAGATGAAACGCTGTTTCAATCTCATCCGCCATCGGGTAGGATTACCCGGCATTACCGATGCCGATGTGGCCAATCAGCAAAAGATGAGGGAATTGATCGCCCGGGAACGTCTGCTTGAAATGATGTGGGAAGGAAGGCGCTATTTCGACACACGCCGCAACAAAACCGCCATAGCTCATGAGAATGAACCAATCATGGGTCTCGACGTAAGTGCCAAGACACAGGATCAGGAGCAATTCTACAGCATTGTAAAAGCCAACGAAAGGCCCTACCTCTATAAAGTGTTCACTACGCGTCAAACTTTCTGGCCCATTCCCAAGAGTGAGATAGATAAAAATTACAACCTCATCCAAATGATTGGATATTAATTCATATAATAATGATTATTAGTAAAGTTAATCATATGAAGACAAATAGGATAAATGCAAAAGGGGTGATGCCCATCATCATGTTTTGTTTGATTTTGGCGTTCGCATCCTGTTCTAATGATGTTGATTTTGGCGAACAATATAAGAAAACGATCTATATTGTGAACAGCAACAACATATTGTATGTGGGAAAGCACTCTTTCGAGATTGCACAGGATGTGATCCCGATTTCGGTCTATTGTGCTTCAACAAAGCCCATTGACAAAGATTTACGGGTAAGGTTGAAAATCGACCGTCATGCGTTGGACTCGTTGAATCGCGTGCAACAAATGGCAGACCCCTCCTATATAGACCGGGTGATGCTCCCTGAAAGCAACTATCAATTGGATGGAGAGCAATATGTGACCATCCCGGCCGGGAAACAATATGGGGTATTGAATATTCCGTTCAATTTCAGCGGATTGGATCCTTCCATACCTTATGTGCTCCCTGTATCCCTGGTCTCCAACAATGCCGATTACGACATCAATTCCACATTGGGATTGATTGTATACCAAATAGAGATGATCAATCTGTATACCGGAGATTATAATGGCAGCTCACAAACCTCGCCGACAACTATTGTAGGAATCCAACCCACATTAAAGGCGCTGTCGGCCAATAAGGTGAGAATGCCGATCCATAATCTCTCCGATGATGAGGAGGATCTCCTCACCAATTTCATGGTGTTGACGATCGCTGCCGACAACAGTGTCACCATATCTCCATTAGGAATTGCAGATGTGTCGGATTTAGGAGGAAGCAAATACGATCCCCTACGGCAGTCATTCGAGTTGAATTATCAATACACCGATGCTAATGCAAAACGCCACATCGTGAGCTCCGTAATAAGAAATATCGATGCGCCACCATTGGAAGAGGATGAAATCAATTAGTAAATCAATTATAGTATGGATAAGATATTAAAATTATTTATTCTCTGTTTTTTTGCAGGCATATTATTTGCCTGTAATGAAGATGAGGATGTGAAAGTATCAACCGACCCCTATTTTGGGGTAAAAGGAGAGCTCCTGACTCAGCAATTTTCAGGAGATTCGGAAACAAGATATGTGACGATCAGTACCAATCAGTCATTTACCGCTACCTCTTCCGCCCCCTCCTGGTGCGCGATTGAGTTGATAGACGACAAGGTGGACAATCTGAAAATAACCATCAACAAAAATGAAGGAACAAGCGATCGAACCGCTCAAATCACCGTCTCGGCAACAGGATTTGATGATGCTGTTATTCATGTGACTCAGGCATGGACCCCTTCAATTAGTGTCGACCAACCATACATCTTGTTGAATAACGATAATTTGGAGTTTACACTGAAGGTTACCTCCAATATTGAGTATGAGGTGGAGATCCCTGATTGGGTCACCAGAAAGGGCAACCAAACCGGAAGTACTTACTCTTTTAGTTTCAATGCCATCTCTCCGGGTGAACGGACGGGCAATATCATCATCAAGGCAAAGGATGC
>CAZBJM010000096.1:0-5353 GCA_964492225.1 uncultured Methanosarcinales archaeon | reverse complement strand
AAGAAAGGACAAAGGCATTCATCATATCAAAGTTCCAGGAGTATTATTCAAAGGCAGAGCTGGTGCTGCCGCCAGATTTCACAGCTCGTGAATGGGGTTTCCTTGAGTTTGGTAACGCAGAGGATGTCTTTATGAAGCGCCACCGGGATTTCGGGTCTGAGGGTGAACTACGTGACTATATGAGAGGAATGGCGCCAGCACATGCTTATTATTCCGTGGCATACTATGAGTATCCCGGTGCTCCGAAGATGAAAGATAAGAACTGGCTTAAAGCGGACCTGATCTTCGATATTGACTCTGATCATCTCCCTGGCAAGATCAACTCCTATGCTGATATGTTGGAGAAAGGTAAAAGGGAAACACTGAAGTTGCTGGATTTCCTCATCAACGATCTTGGTTTTAAGGAGGATGATGTGCATGCGGTATTCTCCGGTGGTCGAGGATATCATTTCCATATTAGTGATCCTACTGTGCTTACACTGGAGGGGCCTGAGAGAAGGGAAATAGTGGACTATGTCAGTGCAAAGGGCCTTGACCTTGAGCGTGTCTTTACTACAAAGGAGATCTCCGGGGATGCAGGTACCGAGTCTGCAAAGGTGTCGATGCTGGTCGCAGAGGATGATGGGGGTTGGGGTAGCAGGATCAATCGTTTCCTTATTACATATCTGTCATCACTGGCAAAAAGTGAGAATGCAATGGAAATACTTACTGGCTTTAAGGGTATTGGGAAAAAGTCTGCAACAAATCTTATAGATGTATTCGGGGATGAGCAAAAGGTCGATGCCCTTCGCCGAGGGAATATGGATGCTTTGAGGCATATCAGGAAGAATGTGCTTGAAGCTATTGTCAGCTATGGTATAGGACAAATGGCTGCGTGTGTTGATGAACCCGTTACAGCTGACATCAAAAGGCTTATACGTCTGCCAGGTTCCTTGCATGGGAAATCAGGAATGAAGGTCACGGCACTGAAGATCGATGAGCTTGAGGATTTTGAGCCATTGAACGATGCAGTGGTTTTCGGGGACAGGTCGGTAAAGATAAAAGCAAGTAAACCTTTTGCTATGCAAATGAAAGGAAGGGATATCGTGGTGGAAGAGGGTGTGCAGGAAGTGCCAGAGTACGCGGCGGTTTACCTGATATGTAGAGGTGTGGCTGAATATGGACCGCACTGAGCTTACGGATATCCTCAGGGAGGAAAGGGGTTCTTCTATCAGGTCTATCAATGCAGACTTCTATCCTGTGGTGGAAGAGTACATAAAAGAACTGGAAACTGAGATATACCGTTTGAAGAATCCACGCTCGGTAGAGGCAAAGATCCTCGAGGACGAGCTACAGAACGCCATTACCTCAGTGGAGCTCATCTTCATGCGGCGCATTAAGAAAATTATAGCCAGTGCCACAACAAATGCATTCTCTAGTAGGACCACTAAGCCGGATATGGGGAAACTACTTTCTGGTGAGAGGGATGTCTATGAGGCTGTGTTGTCTGCTATCAACAATGCGCGCAAGCAGATGCTGGAACCTGTCATAAATCCACATATGACTCCACAGGAGATGTATTGTGACCCAGAGCGCAACACCCGTGATAAAAGCATCGATGACCGGGCAACAGCTAAGGAGCAGCTGGAGGATGGCAATAGTGCCCCGGAGGTGCATGATATGACTCCTTCGAAGGATGTGACAAAGGGCATTGGGGTCGAGCAGGTAAGGGATGATGTGGTTCTTGGGGCTAACGGGGACAGGCTGGAAAAGGATGAAAAAGGTCAAGTACCCAAAAGTAATATAAATAAGGAATTCGTTGTTGTGCGAATACTGGAAAAAGTACCTACTTTCAAGGCTATGGATAATCGCAATTATACATTGAGTGCAGAAGACCTTGTCGTATTACCTGCCCTTAACGCTAAGGGTTTGGTGAAACGCAAGGTGGCGCAGTTGATCACGGATAATTGACTCAGAATAATTCAAGGTGAAGATTATGAAGATCCCAAAGAGATTCAAAACATATTGCCCTTCATGCAAGAAACACACTGAAGTTGTTGTGGAAAGAGTGAAGAAGGGAAAAGCATCGTCATTGACACATATTGCAAGACAGAAGAAGAGACAGACCGGAATAGGTAACACCGGTAAGTTCTCAAAGGTCCCCGGTGGCGACAAGCCAACAAAGAGGATATGGCTCAAGTACAAGTGTACTGTATGTAACAAGGCACACCAGAGGCCATGTTTCAGAGCAAAGAAGTTCGAGTTCTCGGAGTGATTTAAATGAACAAGCCAAAAAGCAGATTCTTACGTGTGAAGTGTAATGATTGCGAAAACGAGCAGGTCATCTTTGGCAGTGCAAGTCGCAAGGTAACATGCCTCGTTTGCGGCAGGACACTTGCAGAGCCCACTGGTGGCAAATCCAACATTACAACGCATATACTTGAAGTCCTTGAATAATGGGGTCCATAATGGTAATGAACGATTGGCCGGAGTATGGTGAGTTCGTGGTCTGTACCGTCAAGGACGTTACAGACTTTGGTGCCTATACCACACTTGAAGAGTATGATAAGAAAGAAGGTTTCATCCATATCTCCGAAATAAAGGCCGGCTGGGTCAAATACGTAAGGGACCACGTAAGGGAAGGACAAAAGATCGTCTGTAAAGTGCTCAATGTGGACCCGACGCGCCGTCACATCGACCTTTCTCTTAAAGATGTCAACGAGCATCAGAAGCGGGCAAAGATCCAGGAATGGAAGAGTGAGCAGAAGGCTACCAAATGGTTGCAGTTCGTTGCTGAGGAAACAGGCACAAGCGAAGATGAGATGCAAAAGGTGGCCCAGAAACTTACCGGTCACTTTGGCTCATTATATCTGGCCTTTGAAGAGGCTGTGATCATCGGTGCCAATGCTTTCAACGAGCTGAAGCTGAAGAAGAAGATGGTCACAAGTATAGTGACGATAGCACAGAACAACATCAAGCTGCCATATGTGGATATTGCAGGCTATGTTGACCTGACATGTATACTTCCGGAAGGGATAGAAGCCATCAAGGCAGCGCTTACAGCAGCCAACGATGTCAAAGAAGAAGATACACGACTGGACATCACTTACACAGGTGCTCCAAGATATCGTATCAAGGTGATAGCACCTGACTATAAGAAAGCTGAAGCTGTGCTGAAAAGAGCAGCTACTGTAGCTGTCACCACCATTGAAGAGCTTGGCGGAAAAGGTGAGTTCCACAGACATAACGACTCCACAAAGGCGTGATGTTCTTTTGGGAACGAAGATCTATAAGTGTAAGGACTGTGGCAACTACACCCTGGAAGGGGCCTGTAAGGTCTGCAAGACCGCAACTGTTGTACCAGGTCCTGCACGTTATACTCCGAAAGACCCGTATGGAAAATATCGCAGGCTGGCAAAAAAGGAAGAGATATGCAGGAGATAAAAGTAGTTCGACTTAAGCCTGAGCTTCATCTCAGGGACCCCGTGTTCATAGTTGGACTGCCGGGTGTTGGTCATGTGGGAAAGTTGGTTGCTGAGCATCTTATAGAAGAGCTCAAAGGGGAGAAGGTAATTGAGATCTATTCACACCATTTTCCACCACAGGTACTTGTTGATGCGGACAGTGTAATATCCATGGTCAATAACGAGATGTATGTCTGCGCTACAGACCAGTGCGACATCCTTGTACTGGTAGGTGACCATCAGAGCACCACTGCTGAAGGTCATTACCAACTTGGTGATGTCTATCTTGATATCGCAGAAGAGTATGGGGTCAGGAAGTTATACACGCTTGGTGGTTTCCCCACAGGTCAGCTGACCTATTCCGAAGAGGTGCTTGGGGCGGTCAATGTTCAAAGCCTCAAGGAAGAACTTCAGAATGCAGGTGTGGTCTTCAGGGAAAATGAACCAGGTGGTGGAATTATAGGCGCCTCAGGTCTGCTTTTGGGTCTTGGCAAGTTCAGGAATATGGAGGGTGCCTGTCTTATGGGACTCACCTCTGGATATCTTGTAGATCCAAAGAGTGCCCAGTCCTTGTTAAAGGTAATATGCAAGTTGTTTTCCATAGAAATAGATGAAGGGCCTTTGGAAGAGCGTGCAAAGGAGATGGAGAAGATAGTTGCACGGCTCAAAGAGGTTGAACAGCAACAGCAGCAACAACAGCAGCTGGCTATGCCTGATTGCACTACAAAGGACGAGGACCTGCGATACATAGGCTGATGGTATCGGATGCTTATCAATGCAGACCTGCACATACATTCTAAATATTCCATGGCATGTTCCGCTAAGATGGACATGCCAAGTATAGCAGGCGAGGCAGCAAAAAAAGGTATTGATCTGGTAGCAACCGGTGATTGTGTCCATCCTGGATGGATGAAGGAGATCAAAAGTGCTTCCATTGACAATGAGACAATTGTCCATGGGAATACTTCTTTTATACTTAGCACGGAAGTGGAGGATGAGCACCGTGTGCATCATTTGCTCATACTTCCATCTATATCCAAAGCTGAGGAGCTTGCTGAGGCTTTCTCTCGATTTGGTGACCTCTCGTCTGACGGGCGACCAAGCCTGCGGTTGAATGGAGAGGCCATTGCACAGATAGCAAAGGATTTTGAAGCTCTTATTGGGCCATGCCATGCCTTCACACCGTGGACTGGCATGTATGCATATCACGATTCTTTGAAAGCTTGTTATGGGGACATGGTAGGATATGTATCTTTTCTGGAACTTGGACTGAGTGCTGATACATACCAAGCTGACCGCATCAGTGAACTGCGCGACCTAAGTTTCCTTTCCAATTCCGATGCGCATTCTCCTGTATCCAACAAACTTGCCAGGGAATTCAACAGGATGGATGTCCCTGATATGTCCTTTGAAGGGGTCAAAGCAGCCATCATGCGTGAAAAAGGACACGGCATCACTCTTAATGTAGGTCTCTACCCCCAGGAAGGGAAGTACCATGAAACAGCATGTATAACGTGCTTTACCCATTATTCGCTACATGATAGTGTTGCCACCGGATGGAAATGCAGATCCTGCGGCGGGCGCATTAAAAAAGGTGTGTGTGACAGGATAGGTGAGCTTGCAGACCAGATGGTCCATCATCCGGACCACAGGCCGCCATATGTGCATCTGATGCCATTATCAGAGATCATCATGATGGCCTTGGGGCATGCCAGTATCAATACAAAAGGGGTGAACGATGCATGGAATACCCTGCTTTTGCGCTTCAAGAATGAACTGGATATCTTGCTCCACATCCCTCCCGAGGACTTGGGGTTTGTGGATAGGAGGATAGTTGATGCTATCATCGCCTTTAGGGAGGAGAAGGTTATCCTGCATCCAGGGGGAGGGGGGCAATATGGGCGTATCGA
>CAZBJM010000095.1:0-5393 GCA_964492225.1 uncultured Methanosarcinales archaeon | reverse complement strand
AGAATTATTTCCATCTCCAAAGGTCCAATTCCAAGCACTTGCATTAATGGATGTGTCAGTGAACTTAACAGTGAGAGGTGCAGTTCCACTTATAGTCGATGCCGTGAAATTGGCGGTCACACTTACCGCCGATGCGGCTGAAATACTAAGAAGTAGTAATAATAGTATAGTTAATGTAGTCTTTTTATAATGTCCCATATAATACCTTCCTATTTTCAATTTTTTGAGATTGCCTGAATCTTACTTACTAATTGCTGATAACCCTTTCTATTAATCGACATGTCCATTCCGCTTTGTTCTATATACTCTATATACAAGCCTTTTGAAGGCTCTACCACTTCGCCTATTACACTTATGTTCAGCTCCCTAAGTACGTCGGCATGGAGGGGCCTGTCAGGGGAGAGTGTGAAGAGCAGCTCAAAATCACCGCCTGTATAAAGTGCCAGGTCATTGAGCACACGGGGGTCACAGCTAACATGGCACTTCACATCATCATGCACTGGCAAGCGGTCTCCATAGATATGGAAGCCAACTTGATTGATATCTGCCAGGTCATACAACGACATTGCAAGCCCATCACTGGTATCCATCATAGAGCTGACAGCACCGCTTTTAGCAAGCACCCTTCCCTCAGCGACCCGGGGATATGGCTCAAGAAGCGTGTTCATCAAACTTTCAGGAATAGGGATACCATTCTCAAGGGAATGTAATGCAGCACCGGCGGAACCAGTATGGCCTGTAACACACACCTTATCGCCGACCTTGGCACCTCTCCTTGAGATCAACTCGTGCTTTTTGACCATTCCCAGTGCAGTGCCTGTGATAGTGAGCTCATCATGGGTGTCGATATCCCCGCCAATGATTGCAGTACCACAGGCCTTTGCACAGTCCGCCATGCCGCGTGCTATGTCCTCCACAAAGGATGTGTCCGTATCTCCAGACAGGCCAATTGCAGATAGAAGACCAATGGGGCTGGCACCCATGGCAGCAATATCGCTAAAATTAACAGCAGCCGACATCCAGCCTATTTGCCATCCACTCATGCAAAGAGGAAAATCGGTCTTGCGATGGAGCATGTCTGTTGTCACAACAAGATATTCATCATTTGTCACATCGAGCACGGCACAGTCATCTATGCCCGGTCCGACCACAAGATGTGACTCGCTACCGCGGTTAAATATCTTGGTCAGCAGACCAATGAGTGGACGCTCCCCAATATCTGAAACAGGTCTCATACTTCCATAATATATAGAATGCAATACAAATATTTCCTAGATGGTGAAGGATGAGCTTTCCATATGGCTTCTTCAAATAAAACATTAACTTAAATCATGTAAAAAAAATAAAATCTCTGAAATAAGTTTAAGCAATAACAATCGTCTAACAAAAAGTATATCTGCAACTCCTCATATATGAGACTCGACTCATATTTGAGATGTAATACCATGTACAGGACCGAATCCCTCAAAAAGCTGGCACTGCTTGGTGCGATCGAGAGGCCTGTCAGGATATCCTCCCATGAGTTTGCGAGGTATATCATGACCAGTTCCAAGACAGCTGCAAGGGTGCTCAAGCAGCTTGGGGACGAACAATATATAGAAAGACAGCTTGTGTCCGGGGGACAAATGGTCCATCTAATGGAAAAGGGTGTTAATCTGCTAAAGAAAGAGCATGCTGAATACACAAGAATATTCTGCCAGGACCACAGCGATGAGATCGATCTTTGTGGGAATGTCTTCACCGGGCTGGGGGAGGGACAGTATTACATCTCCAGGGATGGGTATATGGCCCAGTTCATAGAAATGCTTGGGTTTGAACCATATCCTGGTACCCTGAACGTAAGGCTCGATGGTCCTAGTGCAAAGGTGCGGGAGAAGATGAACCTGATAGAACCGGTCCATGTGCGTGGTTTCAGTGACGGGGAAAGAAGCTTTGGGGGAGGTAAATGCTACCCTGTGGAGATAGAAGGTATAAAGGGTGCCGTAATAGTACCCGAAAGGACGCATTATCCTGCAGACCTACTTGAAATTATAGCTCCTGTCAGGCTTCGGGAAACACTCAGGATACATGATGGTGATACTGTGAGGATCGTGATAAAAGGTCTACAGAGGTGCATGAAATGACTATACCAGAATACAGCGAGAACATAAAAAAAGCAATAGATGCCCTGCAAAATGGACGGATGATACTTCTCTTTGATATAGAAGGACGTGAGGAGGAGACAGATATCACCATAGCAGCGGAGTCGGTCACTCCGGATGATGTAAGGATCATGCGTAAGGATGCAGGAGGTCTTATGTGTGTCGCCCTTGACCCGGTGGCTTGCGAAAATATGGGTCTTCCCTTTATGGCAGATATCATACGTGATGCAAAACAATGTAGCCCCAGTCTTAGTAGGATAGTTGAAAAGAGTGGAGATATAAAATATGATTCACGTTCATCCTTCTCCATATGGGTCAACCACAGGGATACACGCACCGGCATTCCTGACAATGACAGGGCATTGACCATAAATAAACTTGGTGAGATAACAAAAAAGGCACTGAAAGGCGATGACCCGGATTTTGGGAAGGAGTTTCGCACCCCTGGACACGTTGCAACCCTGCGAGCTGCTAAAGGTCTTGTGCATGACCGTATGGGACAGACCGAGATATCCATTGCCCTTGCAAGAATGGCAGGTATCACTCCGGCAATGGTAGTATGTGAAATGCTTGATGACAACACCGGAAGGGCACTATCAAAAAAGGATGCTTTGACCTATGGGGAAAAACACCAGCTAGTATTCGTAGAGGGAAGGGAGGTCGTGCAGGCCTATGAAAAATGGCTAAATTCAGAGCAGACACATAGGAAAGAATGAAATAGTGGAACATATATTAGGTAGCGATTCCTGCGGGATCGTAGGGTAGCCTGGTCCATCCTGTTAGGCTGGGGGTCTAGCGACCGGAGTTCAAATCTCCGCGGTCCCACCATTCAATTCAGTTCAACTGTTCTTGTTATTTGTTTTTACAAGTTGGATATTTGTAGGTGTCTGCGGCTTTGGCAGTGTATCTTGGTAAGAGTTGCCCGTTCAGGGGATAAGTATCTCATCAATGGCATGAATGACCCCATTAGTGCATTCAATATCAGCAAGCATTATCTTTGAAGAGTCTACATTATATCCATTGTTAACAGCAATCTTTAGTGCCTTGCCACTAATGGTTTCAAGTGATGTGATCCCTTTGAGCTCGGATGTCGTGTAGCTCCCCTTCACTATGTGGTAGTTAATGATGCTCATCAGATATGGGTGGTCATCGAAGGATTCACGTATCACTTCATCAGGGATCCCCTCAAAAGCTGATTCAAGGGGCGCAAATACAGTATATGGGCCTTCTGTGCTATATTTCTTAATGAGTCCAAGGACTTCTGCAGCTTTAATAAGGGTTGAGAATGAGCCTTTTGCCCTTGCAGTATCTATCAAGTTCTTAAGTTCGGTCATCATGTGCCATATGACACATGATGAAAAGTAGTTTTCCATGTACTGTTATGAACGACCCGTTATTCCATCATTCAATAGAATCTCGTTATTCAATGGAACCTCCACTTGCCCTCCATCCTGTCTGTGATCGGTGGATGCAAAATACGCCCCTACTAGCATTATCGCAAAAGCAAAGAGGAATGGAGCATTTGGCATCTCCCTGAAGACCATAAGGGACAATGCAACTCCTATAAATGGTGCTAGGGCATAGTAAGCGCTCGTCTTTGCCGCTCCAAGTTCCCTTTGAGCATGGATGTAGAAGAATATGCTAAGGCCATATGCAACAAAACCAAGTAGCAATGCAGCTATGACATACCATATACTGCTGACCGACTCACCAAGGAACAATGCAATGGCAAGTGTACAAAGACCTGAACAGAATCCTTTTATGACCACGATATGCAATGGATTCTTCGCAGAAAGCATACGGGTACAGTTATTCTCAAGTCCCCAGCATACACAGGCTATGAGCACGAATACAGAACCAATGGAAAATGAGAAACTGCTCATGTCTTCCACAGACAGGATAATGCTAGAAAATGTAACAAGTACAATTGCAATCCATAAACGCCTTGATATGGCCTCCTTGAATATGAAAAGTGCAATGAGGGAGGTAGCTACTATCTCAAAGTTGTTCAATAACGATGCATTAGCCGCTGTTGTCAAAGAGAGGCCCGCCATCATGAAGATAGGCGCGGCAATGTCAAGCACTACCATACCGATGGTGTATGGAATGTCATTTGAGGAGAGCGGTAGTTCTTTTTTGAACTGACCTGTCCTGTTCCAGATAAGGCCTGTAAGCAAAAGACCTGCACCAGCACCAAGATACAGGAATGCAGCCATCATGGTGACAGGTATGACCTCAAGCAGTAATTTGGATACGGGAGAGTTTATTGCATACAGGGCTGCAGCCAGGATAGCAAAAAAGGTAGCAAGTCTTTGTTTTTTATCCATTTGGACCATCCTCATTTCATGAACTTATCGATTGCAACAGACAGTTCTTCAAGGACCTTCTTGTCTCCGGTCTCAATAGCATCGACGACACAGTGGTCAATATGGTCCTTCAGAATTACCTTGCCTGCATTATTGATAGCTGACCTGACAGCTGCAAGTTGCACTAGTACCTCACTACAATCACGTCCTTCTTCGACCATCTTTTTAACAGACTCCAGATGCCCGATGGCCCTTGAAAGGCGATTGATGACCGCTTTTGAATGCTCGTGATGGTTATGACCGTGGGTGTGCGGCGTATCTTTGTGTCCATGTGGTCTATCGGAAATACACTCTAATTGCTTGTCATTGTTATCTTGATGCATAGGCCCCTCTTATCCCCCCTGGGGGGATATGTTACACTATGCATGTACCATATAAATATATTGTGCTTTAATAATACTCCAGGAACTTGTAAGATATCCCGTGCGTGTCCTGCAAACATGCATCATTCAGCTGTGCATCAGTTCTTGATCAAATATGACAACACATGAACTCTTGAACGAAATCGATAAGAAGAGCACTGGGTAGTTTTTTGGTAGTATAGCGATACATTGGTAAATAGGAGCATTACCAGTTCATCAAAAAGGTCGGCTAGAGTTAGTTGCAACTATGGGAGGTTGTCTGATCAGAATTTCGCTTTATGTTCTTATCGCTTTTTTTAAGCATACTCCATTTTTCACGTTAATCCCTACTAATGTCCGACCCTCGGGAAAAACGCGCGCGATTGGCGGCGAGCCGGGGGCTTGACTGCAAAAAGGAGCCCCGTTTTTCGGTAGAAGACGCAACAGCGTTTTCGGTAGAATGATGCGGAGGAAATATGAGCCAATTAGACGATCTCTATGGGCTTCTCTTCTTTAAGCGACATATTGATTAAATATATCACCGA
>CAZBJM010000094.1:0-5737 GCA_964492225.1 uncultured Methanosarcinales archaeon | reverse complement strand
TCGTTCCTAAATTCAAGCTTGTCCCCCACCCTAAGCGCGGCTTTTATTGCCGTTCCTCTGGATGTTTCTATGATATATTTCACCTTCTCTCCGGAAAAACCTAGCCCTACCCACGGTTTGAGTTCAGATATCTTCACAATCCTTTTTTCATTATCAAGGAATATCACATCTATTGGAAAAGGAACGAAAAGCATGTGAAGAGACACCTTCCTGCATTTGTCCATGACAAAGACCAGGGCGTAACCATCTGGAATATTCTTTCTGAACATAAGTCCAAGGGCCTGTTTAAAGACACTGCATGCAAATTCGGCATTTGTAGCGACATATGCACCATTAGCTTTTAATATCATCGTGGATTACTTTAATCATCTATTTTAGTTATAGTTTATGTAATGTTTAAAATAGGTAATAATCCCGGAGGATAAATCATAAGATGAGTTCTGAAATGTGTTCGGTATGTGGCCTGCCCAAGGAGCTTTGCATATGCGAGGAAGTCGCAAAGGAGCAGCAGAGGATAACTGTAAAGGTAAATAGAAGACGGTATGGTAAGGAAGTCACCGTTGTTGAAGGTTTCGATGCCCATGAGATCGACCTCCATGAACTATCTACCTATCTGAAGTCAAAGTTTGCATGTGGCGGGACTGTTAAAGGCAATGGCGTTGAGCTGCAGGGTAATCACATAGGGCGCATGAAAGATGTTCTTGTGGAAAGGGGATTCTCTCCTGACCAGATCAAAGATTAAAGACCTGTTTTCAGGTCATTCTTTTTTACTTTTTTTACTCCTCGTTGACTAGTTTTCTGTCAAATCAAGGGTTAGACCTGCCGCAGGACCGGAAATAGATAGTATTGCAACCACTGCAATACACATTACTGGAACCTGAACATGTCAGTATATAACATAAAGAAAAGAAACGTCCCGACCGAGGATCGAACTCGGGTCTAAGGCTCCGCAGGCCTCAAGGATATCCGCTACCCTACCGGGACACTTGATTCGTGTTCTAAGGTTCTGCATGGATATAAGATTGTTGCCCGGATAGCCTTTGATACAGAGAGGTTGTCTAATTAGCTCATATTTCCTCCATTTTTGATCAGTGATCAATTAACAATAAACGCGTGCTAAATATAACGAAAAACGCGGCACCATTTTACAGCCCAACCCCGGCTCGCCGCCAATCGCGCGCGCTTTTATTGTGCAACTCGATCATAATATTATACAGAACCAGGGTAGCATCTTTTAAATGGAAACTACTCCACTTATCGTAAAATCATGCCATTTTAGAAATAGATGAAGGGTATGTCACAATACAGTTAAATTCAGCTAAAAGGATTAGTTAAGCATGTCAATGACCATAGGACTTGCAGGAAAACCAAATTCTGGAAAATCCACATTCTTTAAGGCCTCTACCCTGGCAGATGTGGAAATAGCTAATTATCCCTTCACAACGATAAGCGCCAATCACGGGGTCACATATGTACGCACCGATTGCCCTTGTGTTTCACGCTTGAAGCGCTGTGGACACTGCTCAGAAGGCATACGCTATGTGCCTGTTGAGCTCATCGATGTGGCAGGACTTGTTCCGGATGCTCATCTTGGCAAGGGGCTTGGTAACACCTTCCTGGATGAGTTGAGGCAGGCACAGGCTATCATTCATGTCGTTGATGCATCAGGAGCTACTGACATCGAAGGCAATCCTGTCGATATAGGTGACCATGACCCGATGGGGGATATCGATTTTCTGAATCGGGAGATAACTATGTGGATGTTTGGTATCCTCAAGCGCAACTGGGACCGGTTGGCACGTAAGGTACAGGCTGAGGGACTGAAGATAGAGAAAGTGCTTGCAGAACAACTTGCAGGTGCGGGGGTGGATGAATATCAGGTCATATGTGCCCTATCGGACTGTAAGCCTGACCCCAATCACCTCAAATGGAGCGATGATGACCTGGTAGCTATATGTGACGCCATGCGCCGGGTCAGCAAGCCTATGATGATAGCGGCCAATAAGGCCGATATTGCCCCACCGAAATTCATCGAGAAACTAAAGGGACTAGATATGATCGTGGTCCCCACAAGCGCCGCTGCTGAAGTGGTGCTCAGGTCCGCATCCAAAAGCGGAGCCATTCGCTATGATTCAGGTGACACAGATTTCGTAATATGCAAAGAAGACCTCAGCCCTGCCCAGAAAAAAGGTCTTGAAAGCGTACGCAATCTGCTGAAAAGGACAGGTGCTACAGGAATACAGGAATGCATCAACCGGGCTGTGTTTGAACTGTTGAGGCTCATTGTTGTATATCCTGTGGTCGATGAGGGAAAATGGTCAGATAAGAATGACAGAGTGTTACCCGATGCATTTCTCATGAAAAAGGGTTCTACAGCCAGAGACCTGGCCTTTAGGATACATACTGATATAGGTAGCCATTTCCTCTATGCGGTGGATGCTAAGACCAAGATGCGACTTGGTGAAAAACATGAGTTGAACAATGGTGATGTGGTAAAGATAGTCTCAACTGCAAAATAACTACTTGACCGGGTGGCTTAGGTATATCTAGGCGATACATGCATGCTATACTGCCGTATATGCCCTCACCTGAAATGCCCCCATTCCTTAGCGATATAATAATATGATAACACACATTTCATGTAGTAAGCTATGAACCTGGTCACCTCGTATTATGAGAAGTATCTGCTAAGGCAGATCAAGCGTTCATCTGTACCTATGCCTGAGCATGTTTCGCTTGTCCTGTCAGAAACAGACATCCTACATCCGAATGGCCTTGCCCAGATGAAGGATTACATCACATGGTGCAGACAACTGGGCATCAGGATCACAAGCATTTACATCGACGTGCTGGATACTGAAGAGCAGCTCAGGACAGAGATGATAGAGAAGTTGGTCATTATGCTAAAAGACCTTCTCTCAAAAGTTGCCCCTGGAACAGCTTATGAGATCTATATGGCCGATGGGGAACTAAGTGCAATGAAAGAGGGGGATGATCTGCTTGTCTATATCTCTGTGGGTTTTGGTGGACGAAAGGAAGTTACAAAAGCAGTCCTATCCGTCCTTTCAGATGTAAAGGATGGAAGGATCCGACCCGCTGATATCACTGAAGATACTATCGAATCCAGGCTCAAGGTGAAGCATGAACCTGATGTGTTCATTCGCTCAGGTGGCAAACACCTGTCCGACTTCCTCATCTGGCAGGCGGTGTATTCTGAATTGTATTTCACTGATGTGAATTGGCATAGCATGAGGAAACTGGATATTTTGAGGATAATAAGGGATTTCCAGAAGCGCCAGCGGAGGTTTGGGAAGTAGGCCCACATCTGTTCAAGGAGCTGGCAGAGGCGGTATCTTTCTGGACATCAGCAATGCATTATCGTCAATATAATAGCCGGGTATCGTGCCCTTCACCTTGAACTGGTTAGCTGCATAAAATGACTGGGTGTCGACGTTCTTCTCCCTGACCTCAAGTACCATCTCTCTATACCCATAAAGTCTTACGACATCGATGCACCATTCAAGGAGTTCTGTACCTGCACCCGATCTACGAAAATCTGGATGTATCGCAATGTTCTGGAGATGGGCCTTTCCCTTCAAGTCACCAACGATGGCATACCCAATAACCTTCTCTCCATGCTGATATACAAAAAAACCCGGGTTATTCAGCTGCGCTTTGAAAATAGTATCATGCCAAGGCATGGGGAATGAGAGCTTTTCCACCTCTGCGATATGGGGAATGTCTGCTATGCTTGCCCTGCGTATCATAGTCTCATCCTAACATAGATTCAAACATACATATAGTATTTATAGCTGATACCTTCGTAAAGAAAGGTGATCTTATGTCATCCTTTGGAGTGTTCGTCTGTCCCAAATGTCGGGAGCATGCCCAGATCATTGAGATGAAAGGGTCAAAAATGACCAAATGTCAGAATTGTACAGCATCACTGCATGTAAGGAAGCTTCGTATGCTATACGTTTCAGATGGTCTTGAAGAGGCGGTATCTGCAAGAACGCTCCTCCAGTCCAGGGTCCATCGATTGGAAAATGAAATGAAGGAACAACTAGCTGTACATTGTGTGGATAGTGCATCGTGTGTTCCAACGGATGTAGATAGGACAGAGCTTTCTGGAAAAAAGACATCCTCAAAAAGAGGTCCAAGGCAGTTGATACTGTGCTTTTTGCAATCAGCTGGTGGGAAGGTGGACCGCGTGCAACTATCACTCTTTGCCGAGGAACATGGGATAGGCACTGAGCAACTTGAATTGCTTTTGGACCAGATGAGAATGTCTGGAGAGATCTATGAGCCATCGGCAGGTTTTATACGTATTGCTGAGTAAAGTCCTCATGTTAGGTCATTTATCTCAATTTTATACAAAAGATATATTTGAATTGAATCCTTATATGTAATGTCTGAACGATTGCAAATCACCTAAACCTTTGGTTTAATTTCATCTTATAAGGTAAGAATATGTCCGATATAAGCTTTGATATAATAGAAATGTTGCTCACTGCACAAGTATTTAATAAATATCCTGAGCTGGATGTGAACGACCTCCCGAAGAACATCCGCAAGTATTACTGGAGTAGGGATCAGAGGACCGTTCCCAAACCCATTAAGGTCAGAACATTGGATATTGAGAAGATGTTCGAGGTCAGCAAGGTCAATAGCATACTTAACTCACTACCATTTGTGAATATAGATGAGATCGACTTCTCTGTGAAAATAACAGCACTTGACGTAGGAGCTGATTGGTTCCAGAAAAAGGATGGTGCCATGGATAGCATATCCCATAATCCTGTCCTTGCTTTTTATTACGAGAAAAAGCATATAGCTGGAGCAGATTATAATACTGCCCGTACAAAGGTCAGACCAAAGGAGGTCGACCGTGAGTGGATAGAATCCCTTATACAGGATATAGAGAAGGAGGAGGGCGGTGCAGATATGCTGAAACTTGCCCAGATAAGTGCTCCCGAGGATATACGGCAGACCCTTAAGGAATTCATTTTGACCCCATCCCAGGAGGACGATGTCCGCAAGATAGTCAAAGCTATTCAGTATCGCGATTATCTTAAACGTATTGGATTGTATGATGTAGGCAAGATCCTTATGGTAGGCCCACCCGGCACAGGAAAAACATCACTTGCAAAGGCCATGTCTGAACATCTGTCTATTCCTTTTGTGGAGGTACGGCTATCTATGATCACAGACCAATATCTGGGTGAGACTGCCAAGAATATCGACAGGGTCTTCGCACTTGCAAAACGCTTGAGCCCATGCATCCTTTTTATAGATGAGTTTGACTTTATTGCAAAGACACGCTCCTCCGATGAACATGCTGCTCTTAAGAGGGCAGTCAATACTTTGCTTAAAGCTATTGATGATATCAGCCTTACCAATGACGGGGTGTTGTTGCTTGCTGCCACGAACCACCCAAAGATGCTGGACACTGCAGCATGGAGGCGTTTTGACGATATCATGCAATTCCCTCTTCCGGATACAGATATGCGTAAGAAGATCCTGGATATCGTCACAAAGGAGATACAGGGTACTTTCGATACCCATGAGATAGCATCACTGACCCATGGCTATAGCGGTTCTGATCTGCGCATGGTCATTAGGGAGTGTGTGCTCAGTGCATTGATGACCGAACGTATGGAGCTTACCCAAGAGGACCTGCTGAATGCCATTGGGAAGTTCGATGAGAGGGCCATGATCAAGACCAACGAATATGAAC
>CAZBJM010000093.1:2260-5840 GCA_964492225.1 uncultured Methanosarcinales archaeon | reverse complement strand
CTGAAATCTCACTGCGATAGTCAAACATATAAAGGTTTGTGTGTTCAAGGCTACAGCTAATATTATTTAGACATGTAATAATCTGTTCCGGTGTAAACTTGTAGTCGGTTTTCTTTTGGATAAGCCGCAAAATGACTAGTGAAATAAAGCAAGTGAGGACATGTGCATTTATCCGATCTTCGCGGGAAACATTAACTGGTCGAATATCCAAATCGCTTTTAGAAACTTTAAAATTATCTTCAATGTCAGATAAGCCTCGGTAAATCTCAATTACACGTTCTTGAGGCATTTCCAGCTCGCTGGTTACTATGCAGTAGTATCCGTCGTACTTAGCTTCTTCTGCAGCTTTCTCTTCATCGAAAATCAGTATCTTGCCTGGTTTTTCATATATTTCTCCAGTTTTTTTGTCAAAGGCAATATTTTTAATGTATGCCGCTGCACCATGTGTGGTACTCTTATTGTGATTTTTAGGATTAGCTATGACATCAAGTGCCTTTTTTATGGTTTCTGCTCTTTCTGTTCGTGCCTTTTTTGCATATTTTTCGCTCCAATAAACCACCTGCTTTTCGTCTATTAGCATAGTCTTTTTAGAGCCGTTTTTCATTGTCACTTGGATTTCCCGGACTTCAATACGCGACTTAACCTTGTAGTTATAGTCTTCTTTTAAAGGTTTACCGTTCTCGTCAGTGTAACCGGTATCATTAAGAACATACTTCTTAAATTTTTCTGCACCTTTGCGGATTGAAAAGCTAAATACATAACCATTTACACGCCTATCCCTGTCACCTCCCTTTAGAAAGAATATATTGTCAGAAGATGTACAACCCATATCTGCAACAGCGATAACCCTTCCGGGAGCAAATCTTACACATACATCCTTAAAGGCGGGAATAAAGGTTTTGCTATCGTGGGTATTGCCTGGAAACAACTTGTAATACAGGGGTATCCCATCTGCATCCATGGCTAAAGCCATCTGCACAATAGGGTCAGGACGGTTGTTTTTTTCCTTTCCATACTTGCGCATATCATCAGGTCTATCAATCTCAAAGTGAAAGTTTGTAACGTCAAAGTACATGAGTGTGGTGTCTCTGCCGAATTTTGCATGAATCTGTTCACTGATGAATTGTTGACATTCCAAGCCTATTCTTGAGTAATATGATAAAGCACGGTATACATCATGCAGCTCAAAGTCAAAACGTTCAAAGAACATGTCCTTGTATTCATAAGCTCTCTTTTTAGATGAGGGGTGCAAAATACGAGTTATGGTTAAAAGGGTCATAATTGAATTTGTATTATATTTAAAGGCCTCACCCCTTGCTTTATTGTTGAAAAATCGGTCTAATTCTAACTCGTGATATATTTTCATGATTACAGCGTAGCCCATATTATATCGGGTATGCGATTCATCAGTAAGTTTTTCAGTCAAATCAATTTCCAGTGTAATTTTTTTATTTTCTTTCCTGTCAAAATTCATTTGTGCAACAACTTCTTTGAAGTGGGTAATCGGGTCTGGAAATTCTTTTTGCAAGTCATGTACATATCCCAAAGTCTTATGATGCTTGGTTGTAGACCTCTTTGTTTCTTTGTCTCTGTATTTTTCTTCAATAACTAGATAAGTACCTTTTTTTTGTTCTCTAACATCTAGCCTATAAGACATAATATTTTTCCTCCCGTACTATTTAGCAGGCATATATGTATTGAATGCTACATATCTGGTTCTATTATATCACACTATGCTACCTTATGCTACATATTATTTCAAAGAAAAACAAAAAAATTCCTTTCAACATCAATAATTGAAAGGACTCTGGGCGATGACTTTATTCAAGGGGTGTCAAACAAGCGAGTGACCGGTTATCAGTATAAATGATACCAGGCACTGCTTATTTTTTTTATACCCATCCTATGGTTCCATGGCAAAGATTCAACAATTTTATTATCTTTCTTGAAAATTAGCTAAAATTGGTATATAATGGCCTTTATAAGGCTATTGTTGGGAGAGGATGAGGCGACACCATGATTTCAGATGAAACACTTTACCGCTCTTACCTTGACGGTGATGACAGAGGGCTGACCGTGCTGATGGAGAGATACGGAAGCAGCTTAACATTTTACATACATGGTTACCTCCACGATCTTTATGACGCGGAGGATTTGATGATTGAAGCATTTTCATATCTGATAGCAAAAAAACCTCGAATTCGAGATGGGGCTTTCAAAGCATATCTTTACAAATCCGCACGGCATCTTGCTTTGCGCTTTATTTCCAAAAAACGCCTTAGTCGCTGCTTCGGCTTTGATGAAGTTGGCAATGAGCCGGAGAGCGGAATTCTTATTGAAGAGATAATACAGACAGAAGAGCGCAACCGGGCACTTCATCTTTGCATGGAGCAATTAAATCCTGACTATCGGGAGGCCTTGTATTTAGTATATTTTGAAAATATGCATCATGCTGAGGCTGCCGCTGTTATGGGTAAAAGTGAAAAACAAGTATCGGATTTGATTTATCGGGGTAAAAATTCACTGCGTAAGATATTGGGACAGGAGGGGATTGCTGATGCGAAGTACTGAAGAACGTGTAGCTGCCGTCAATAGAAGGGTAAAGGAAATAGAAGGACAAAAGCTTAAAGGCAGAAGCAGAATTATCGGAATTTCATCCATTGCTGCCAGTTTGCTGCTGATAACAGGGCTTTCATTTGCAATGGCTAAATTGGCTGAAGGTCTGCCTGATGGCGAATATACCCATTTTGGTGCCGAGGCAAGTATATTTAATATGAAGGGCGGTTTTGGCTATGCCCTCATTGGTATCTTGGCTTTCAGCCTTGGCGTCAGCGTGACCATTCTGTCTTACCGCCTTAATTTAAGGAATCAAAGAGACAGGGAGGATGCGGAAAAATGACGGTTGAACTCATTGATAATTTTTTGCAGTTTCTGTTTACAATGGCAGCAGGTATTTGGACAGGCATTCTTTTTTACAGAAATGGCAAACAGGCCTATTTGCTTCTTACCTGCTTTTACGCTACCTTTTCTTTAGGTATGTTCCATTGGACTCTTAATATACTCTTATTTTCTTATACACCTCAAGTTTTCTATGTATCGGAGCTTGCCTGGATTGCAAGTTTCATGTTTTTATTGACTTTGGGATATACCCTGTCTACACCCGATGAGAGAAAATTTCAACATCCGGCCGTATGGCTTGTTCCGATTATTTGCCTTCCGCAAATGATTTTATATATTATCCATGGGGATATATTATTCAACCTGATAATATGCGGCTTGACAATGGTTCAAGGATGGTATTCCGTGCGAGGGTTCTTCTACGCCGGGATGCAGAGCGGCAGGCAAAGAAATATGCAGTATTTCCACACGGCTGTTTTATGTATCATATTGTTGGAATACTGCCTGTGGACCCTATCTTGCTTTTGGATAAGCGAAACTTTGACCAATCCCTATTTTTGGGTCGACTTTCTTCTGACTGCCGCACTTTTCGCCTTGCTGCCGGCTATGAGAAAGGCGGTGGAGGCATGACCTATATCGAAAATATCTTTGTGTGCATTGCAGCTCCCCTTTTAGTTGCCAC
>CAZBJM010000093.1:0-2160 GCA_964492225.1 uncultured Methanosarcinales archaeon | reverse complement strand
TGACCTATATCGAAAATATCTTTGTGTGCATTGCAGCTCCCCTTTTAGTTGCCACAATCAGTATGGGTAAAAAATATTATTCTATATTTATGTTTTGCATTGCAGGTATGGGGACTTGCTTGCTGTCAGCATATATCAACTCCTTTTTCGCCGGGGTTTACAATGCAGACTTGATTAATGCCACAACACAAATTGCTCCGGTTGTGGAGGAAATTATGAAGCTTTTGCCTCTTTTATTTTATCTTTTGGTTCTTGAGCCAAAACCGGGAGAGATTAAAAATGCTATGATTATTGTTGCTGCCGGCTTTGCCACCTTTGAAAATATTTGCTGCCTTACCCAAAGCGGTGCTGAACAACTTTCATTTCTGCTTATAAGAGGGTTTGGCACCGGGGCTATGCACATAGTTTGCGGAGCCATTGCAGGCTACGGACTTATGTATGTATGGCAGCGAAGCTGGCTTAAAGTTCCGGGAACCTTCGGTCTCTTGTGTGCTTCCATTACCTATCATGCAGTTTACAATCTGCTTATAGCCCACGGCAGCACAAGCCGGTATATTGCTTACGGGCTGCCTATACTCACCTTAGCTGCGGGCATGACTGCACACAGAATGATGAAAGCTCTGCCGCATTACGAAAGAGGAGATTCTTCACTGCGCTCAGAATGACACTGAGGAGATTCTTCGCTCCACTCAGCATGACACTGAGAAGATTCTTCGCTCCACTCAGCATGACACTGAGAAGATTCTTCGCTCCACTCAGCATGACACAATATTTTTGCTGTAGATCATAACCGCCGGATGGCGGTTTTTTTGTTACAAAAACTTAATATATTTTTAATTTTAGGACTGCGTAGTTTATCGAATTTTTGTACCTAAGTAAATAGTAATATACAGAGATAGGCAATATCAGAAAGGAGTATTGGAAATGTACGATACATCAGAACGGGTAAGACGAGTAAAAATTCGAATCAGGGAGCGGCACCGGATGCGTGAGAAACTATTGCTCGGCAGTCTGTTCTCTTTATGTATGCTGCTATCGTTTTCTCTTGTTGCAGTTGCAGCCGCTATAAGGAGCAGCGGGATGGGGACTGTACCGGGGCTCTATGGCGCCATGCTCATGTTCGGTGATGCCGGCGGATACGTAGTGGCAGGAGTTATTGCCTTTATGGCAGGTGTATTGGTGACGGTGCTATGCATCAGGTATAGAAAAAAAACAGAGCAACAAGTTAAAAATTCAAGGAAAAAGATGGAGGGTTAGTCGAATGAAAAAAACAAGCAATGGAGTAAGGTTAATAAGCATTATCCTTGCAGTACTGATTATTTTACAGATACCCAGCCCTGCGCTTGCCTACATGGTCAATGGAAGTGATGCCGCTTCAGGTATTACATTTACGGATTCTGACGGCAATACTCACTTGGTGGACGAAAGCTGGGAAGAAAGATATCCCTACGGTGTTTTTGCTTTTGAAAAATCCGGTCTAAGTATTAATGAGGGAGAAAGCGATATCATAAAAGTTTATCGTTTAGGAGGAAGTGCAGGCAGGGCTAGGGCATACATAACCTATGAACCTGTTCTTGTTCAGGATGAAGAAGGAAATACAATCTACGACAATGCAATCAGTGCTGATGACCTGGACATAGCAGTGGAGGAGCCAATCCCGCTTGCCCAGTACCAACCAATAGGCAAAGATGAAGCCCCTGCTTCCGGCAAAGCATTTGTTTTGGCGGAAAAAGATGAAACGGATAAGATAGTTGAGACAGATGAGATAGTTGAGACAGATGATATAGCTGAGGCAGATGAAATGGATGAGGCTGATGAGGCTGATGAGACTGATGAAATGGATGAGGCTGATGAAACAGATGAGACAGGTTATATCATAAAGCTGTCTCAAGAAGCAGATGCCTATCAATGGCAGATCTTATATAAGGGCAGCTGGAAGGATATTACAGATGCTGAAAGTGCTGAATTTCCTGCTGATGCTGAGTTTGTGGAGGACGGTACTTATGATTACCGATGCTTTTACACTTTAGGCGACAGTCAATTCTGTTCGGTTTCCTTAAAGGGTCAGGTATACGAGCCCGCTGAAGAAGAGTATATTCCAGACTTGCCGGATGATATAGAGATTAATGCAAAACCCGAATACACCAAGCTGAATTTGCG
>CAZBJM010000092.1:0-5934 GCA_964492225.1 uncultured Methanosarcinales archaeon | reverse complement strand
AATAGACCTCCTCTTAAGATAATTCAATGATCCGCAATAGCATTAGAACTAACAATAACGATAAGCATTTGCAATATTGGATGCTATATCCTTATTCACTGACATTATATAAATCAGTATGATAGAAACGAGAACACTACAAAGGAACATCATCCCTCTATTTCCTTCCTCAGTCGCTGGGCCTTTACAGCAATGTCCTTCTTAGAATAGGCTTTTGCTATCATCTCCACAGCATCCAGATTACGCACAGCACTGTCAAGATAGCCAAGCACATCACCGGGATAGGCAGTAGTACCATAGAGGTTTTCTATTTTCTTCACAATACCCACCGGATCATAGCCTTCGGTCCTGATAAGGATCAACCTCTCTGAGAATTTACGCTCAGCACAACCACAATACGGGGAATCCTTGCAACTACATGTGAGGAACTCCGATGCAAAATCGAATAACTGCTCCCGAAGGGCTATATCCAGCTTGGTCATATTATCCCCTTCAAAAAGAATGTCCAAAGATGCGCCCTGGAAGACCCTGGAAGGCAAATTGATATCAAGTGCCGCAGATATTCTGGCAGCATTTTTGAAATACACCCCGTCGAAGAACTCAAGGTTTGTGATGATGACCAGCGGGTCCTGCTCCATGAGCACTGCATCACGTATAAGAAAAGCCCTGGAGACAGAAAGGAAATGACCTGCAGCTATCTTACCAAACCTTGTAAGCTCAATACTGCCCCTGCTTCTGTGCAGGAACTTCTGTTTCTCAAGCCTGCGCACCAGCACATCGACATTATACTCAGCAAGCATGTTCCTGTGAATGTTCTTCAGGTCCTGTTCCGAGGAAGTCACAGCAGCACTTGCCAGGATCTCTTCCAGCTTTTCCTCCTCACCATACTCCACTTTTGTATGTTGCATTTCCCCCTTGAGGAGCTTTAAGGCAATGGAATCCTCAGTATCACCCTGTTCTCCAGTATATCTTTTCCCAGGTACGGCCAGAAGCACCACTTTACCAACATCATGATAATCCGGCCGGCCAGCACGCCCCAACATCTGGAGAAAACCCTGCATGTCAAGCCATTCAATACCCATGGCCAGGGACTCGAATATCACCTGGGATGCTGGAAAGTCCACACCTGCCGCAAGTGCTGCCGTTGTAACAACAACAGGAAGCTTACCATTTGCAAAGCTGACCTCGGTCTTCTTGCGCTCCTGGCTCGTCAGACCGGCGTGATAAGGCGCTGAAGGGATGGACAGAGCTTCAGATATACGATGACAGTTGCGCCTGGAGTTTGTGAATATCATGGTCTGCCCCTTGTGACCTTTGGATGAGACCTTATTGAACTCATCCCGGGCAAGTTTTGTCATTATACGTATTTTAGAATGCTCCGGGCAAAGCACCAAGTGTCGCTCAATGGGAACAGGCCGATGTTCATACTCTATGAGCTTTGCATTCAGCTGCTTTGCCATGATCTCAGGTTTTGCAACTGTTGCCGACAAATAGATGAACTGTGCCTCAGGAGCAATGTACTTAAGCCTTGCAATGACACCATCAAGCCTGTGCCCACGCTCCTGTTCCTCTATGGTATGCACCTCATCCACCACAACAGTACCCACATGCCCCAGCATATCCGCACCACCAGACCTGAGGATATAATCGATGCCCTCATAGGTACCTACAACAATATCTACATCAAGGGACCTGGACATAGGGTCTGCCTTGGATACATTGATACGGGCACTTCCAACCCGTATAGAGGTCTTCAGACCTATACTGGAGTAACGATCGGTGAACTGACCATATTTTTGGTTTGCAAGAGCAACCAAAGGAACAAGATAGAGCAGTTTACCCTTGCCCTTTAAGACATTCTCAATACCTGCAAGCTCCCCTATGAGAGTCTTACCAGTGGCGGTCACTGATGTCACAAGTTGGTTCTGGCCTTGGAGGAGACCATTCTTCACGGATATGGATTGCACCGGTAACAGCACATCCGATCTTTGGAGCAACAGGTCCCTGAATACCTTCCTTACAGGCAGGTCCGATATCCTTACATTGGATAGTTCCGTGTTTGCTGCAATGGAGTCAAAACGTGTAAGTTCCTGGTCAAGGTCTTCTGGGCTCAACATAGATAATGTGCGATTGAGGTCTTTTGTACTTTGCAACACCTCATCCAGCCGCTCACAGACCTCATCACTGTAATGCACCTGTGAACTTGAAAGTACCCTGGAAAGTTCGTCCTTTGCACAATCCATACAGATCTTTTCATTATGGTAGCGTACAGACTTCCTGTTTATGAAATTGAACATTTGCTTCATAAGACAGAACCTGCATACATCAACAACATCCGCACTGAGCTGGAAACCATGCAACATCCCGGTAATGGCTGAACTTTGCACAGCATCCCCGTTCCTTGCCAGCATGATGCGTTCAGCTGAGCGCAAAAGGTCTTTCAGTTCAGAAGGTGGACGAAATTCCTCTTTATTGTTCGTAAAGACCTTGAACTTATGCGGACGGGGACCTGTGGCAGTTGCCTGTATGACAAGCTCTCCCACAAAAAGAGGCCTTCTCATCTTATCCTGTATTGGCAACACCGTAATTCTGGTCCTGTCTGCTACCATTAAAATCCAAAGAGTCATCTGCGCACACAAATATGACAAAGGGTATAAATAATAGTGGTATCAAATTCCGAATTGAAATAAATAGAGTGATATATTAGTAGTCGTATAATAGTCATCTGAAAACAAGACAAAAGCAATAGATAAGTTCTGGTCACGGTACTGAAAATGCAGACATTTAAACCCTTCAATGAGAATTCATTCGCGCCGGATAAGTTCCCAGGTAGTTCAAACCAGCAGCGTGGGCCCCTACTGCTATCAACGGGGATATCGGTTCTCGATAGAAATCTTGGCGGTGGGCTGCCTATAGGTTCTGTTACTTACTTTACTGCTGACCCGCGTTCTATGTCAGAGGTCTTTCTATACCAGTTCACACAATCACGCAGAACCTTTTATTTTACTACAGGACGTCGCTCTAAACACGTGCTCGGTAACATAGCTGGCATGGGTTTTGATACCTCCTCCATTAACTTTATCGATGTGTACAATGAATATTATTTCACAGCCAGTGGAGAGCGTTCACAGAACCTAGGCAACGAAATTATGGACTCAAAGATAGTTGAATACATGGAATTCAACCTGCGCAACATCGCCACTGAATATGCGGATGAAGAAATAACACTTATCATCGATTCTTTTTCGTTCTTCCTTAACCTTAACGTCAATTCTGGGCTAATACGGCAACTGACCAATACTATATACGAGATATCAAAGGATGTTAAATGCCTGGTATTCCTGTATGCACATAAGGGTAGCATCGCTGAGAGAACGAACAATGAACTTTCAGCTCTGGTCGATGTGATATTTGACTCATCCATGGAGAATGCATCGGATAAACTGGTGAGCAAACTTGCCATACCAAAGATCAGGGACAAGGTACCAGCTTCCGAAGTGATCAAGTTCAAGATAGGGGATGGAGTACAGATAGATACATCAAGGGACATTGCCTGAATCCTTGCCTTACGAGCAATTCAGGACCTGCCAAAATTGCGATCTCAAAGGCGGGCATCTTCATCTGTCGCATGCATACAATTGCAACTGCGTGATCCATCCAGACCATCAATGAGAGTTATCAGGACATCCGTTAAGATAGTCTGATTTTCCATTACCATCTCTGATACTTCAGAAGCCGTTATCTTCTGTGCACCCAAGCCACATGCGTTATTTGTAACAGTGCAGATAGAGGCATAACAAAGGTTCATTTCCCGGGCCAGTACAACCTCAGGTACTCCGGTCATACCTACAATATCACCAAAATTGCTCATCATACGTATCTCTGCTCGGGTTTCGAACCTGGGCCCTTCTGTACAGACATAGGTCCCATCAGCAAAGATAAGGCCTTTCTCAGCCAGGACCTTCTTAAGACCTTGGCGCAACTGTGGACAATATGGTTCGGTCATATCGATATGTACGGTCTTCTCGTGATAGAATGTGGATATCCTGCTTTTAGTATTATCTATGAAGTCATCAGGTAGCACAAAACTTCCAAGTGGATGACCCTTCATCGTGCCTACAGAATTCACAGAGATGACCCTTCCAATACCAAGTTTTGCCACTGCCCATATCATAGCGCGATAGTTTATCATATGAGGAGGGAGATGCCTTTGACCTTCGGCATGCCTTTGTATCATAACAGATCTACCATTGCTGGTTTCAAACACGTTGGCCACCACTGGACCAAAAGGAGTATCTATAGTTATACTCCCAGATATATGCGGGAATGAGAAACTTACGCCTCCCAACACTGCAATATTATAATGAGCGCCTTTGTCTTTGGGGTCTATGGTCATTTCATCACCGCTTCTTTTTTTCCACTTTGCCCATCGATAACCTTATCCCGGCCAAGGCTATCAAAACTGCTCCAACAATGGAATAAACAAAATACTGCATGCCAACTGCATCATCCATTGTACTGCCTCCGATGACAGTACTGATGGCCATCAGATACACACTTGCACCCCAGAAGAGCAGACCAATGGCTAGCACGAAGAATACATGGATCATGTGCTTGAACATAGGTTGTTTATGCCTTTTGCAATCAAGTACCTTTCCAGCAATAGCCACCAGTGTAGCAGCCACATAGGGCCACACGGTAGCATTTATGTAAACTGTGGTCAAAGGCAATATCCCGTAGTACCAGAAACTTTCACGGGTATAGTACCACCACACCCGACTAAGGCCCATGACACTTGCAGTTATCATGATCAATATTGCTGCAAGGTATGTGATAAGACTTATACGGCCTGAATAGAACGACTCTTTTGTGCGCTCCAAAAATACTGATATTGGATCATTGAAACCTCGATAGACCAGATAAAGACCTATTGTTGCAAGTATACCGATATTGGCACCCTGGGGATAATCTATGATAAGGAAAAATGCATAGATGAGCATTGCCAACCCCAAAGGCACAAAGAAGGTCTGGAAGATCTTCTGGTCATTTAAGGCATGTTTAATGATATAATAAGTACTTTCAAGCCGCTCGCTTTGCATAACGACTATACGTTTTACAAAATCCACCTTGATCCTGGAACGCACTATAGAAAGCAGGCTCTCATCCTCTGCTCCATCCGAAATAAAGATAGCTGAACTAAAATCAGATTGCTGAAGGAGGGCGTCCAGCTGGTTTGCTATTTTCTGATCGGATATGATACCGACGTTCTTGTCCCCTGCAAGGGTTATAAGCTCTGCAGCAACACCCTTCTCATTCATCTCATCAAGGATCTTGATGCCTCCGAAGATGGAATTGGCATCCGAGTCCTCCGGGTCTGCCGTGGCTAGTTTTACAGCTGCATCAAGATTCGCAGCCCTTCCTACGACAGGTCCTTTCACCTTAGCTTTCCTGCCAAGGTCATCATCTCTGTCTATACAGAGAATAAGTGTTCTCATAATACTCCAGTGCAATTAAGATATTTAGTTATAAATAGATTCCCATAAAAACATTACAATGATGTGGAGCCCCTGTCGAGCACTTTTGTCCTACGCATCACTTGTGCAGGTTTTGTATATTTATGACCTGGAGGTGACCAATGTGTGCACGAATATGTGTGGGCATCCATCGAGCTTCAGGTATAGGATGCCATTTTTTATTTTCACGGAACACCTGCGGAATGTGAACTACACGACCATGGAGGGTGCATGTGATGAACTACTAGACCTGATGCCAGCCCTAAGCGCGTTATGACGGGCGTGTCGATGTGCCAAGACCCTACCTCTAGGGGAACGTGTTTAAATAAAAAAGAAAAAAAGTTCCGGCGTGATGCCGGAGATATAGAGATATAGCTTAGAAGATGCCTGCTCCGATGAAGAGCGCAGAGAACATGATAGC
>CAZBJM010000091.1:0-6339 GCA_964492225.1 uncultured Methanosarcinales archaeon | reverse complement strand
GTCAGTTACTAAGGCAAAGGATAAAAGAAGGATTCCCATACCAAAATGGAGCAAATTGAAGCTTGGTCCAAAGATTTAAAATAATATAACAAATAAGTTTCTAATGCTTATAAAATATACACTATGCTACATTTAAAGAAGTGTACTATAATAAATATGATTGAAAATATAATAAATAGCACAATATTTTAATATCCTAAATGTTTTGGATATATATCGAAGACCAAAGCGAACTAATTTAAAATATAATAAATATATAAAACGCATGTAAAATTATTAATTATGATATGTGATGGCGGAGCATGCTTGTTTCCATATTGCAAGCATGATATATTCGACACTCGATCCATAATAGATACAAATAACAGAATTAATAAAGATGGCTCCTTCACTCGTTTTTGGGTTCAAGTCTAGTTCAATGCGAAAAATATATAAGCATGTATCCCTCATTGCATCCACGTAATTTAAAATCTTAATAATGGAGTCTGAACATATGGTAAAATACACCCCAAAAGAGAGACTTGCAAGGGCCCTTAAAGGCCAGCCAGTTGACAGAATGCCTGCTGTATCATTCACACAGACAGGTACTGTAGAACAGATGGAAGCCTGCGGAGCATTCTGGCCAGAGGCTAACTACGATGCAAAGAAGATGGCAGCTCTTGCAGAGGCAGGGCACACCGTTGTAGGCTTTGAAGCAGTACGTGTTCCTTTTGACATTACCGCAGAAGCAGAGTTCTTCGGCTGCGCTATTAAGGATGGTACCCGGGAACAGCAGCCTTCAGTTGTAGGTCACGTGGTCAAGGACATAAACGACATCGACAAATTAAAGGGATACGACCTCAGCAAGGGAAGGATCAATGTAATATGTGATGCGATCAAGATCCTTGCAGACAAATATGGAAAGGAACTTCCGATCATGGGCAGCATGATAGGTCCATTCTCACTTGCCCAGCACCTCAATGGTGACGACTGGTTCATGGCCATCTTCACCGACGAAGCATTCGGTCTGGCTCTAATGGAAGTAACAACACAGTTCAACGTCGACTATGCAAAGAAAATGGTTGCAAACGGTGCTGATACAATGGTCATCATCGACCCAACAGCCAGTGCCCAGCTCATTGGTGCCGAGTTCTACGAGAAGTTCGTGGTCCCATACCACAAGAGGATCGTAGAGGAAATGCGCGCACTAAACGTCACCACCATATTGCACATCTGTGGAGACACCACACAGGGACTTGCACTCATGGAGTCTTCCACCGTGGATGCCATCAGTGTAGACCAGAGTGTGGACGTTGCAACCGCCCTAAGCAAGGCAAACCACTCTGTTATCGTTGGTAACCTTGACCCGGTAAACGTGCTCTGGAACAAGACACCAGAAGAAGTAAAGAAGAAATCAAAGGAAGTACTTGACGCAAAGGTAGGGATATTGGTCCCAGGTTGTGGTATTGTAAGCAAGACCCCAACCGAAAACCTCAAAGCAATGGTCGAGATGGCAAAGGCCCACAAGTACTAAGTGTATTCTATCCTAAACACAGGGGTCTGCCTGGACCCCTGGATGACCACAAGGGTAGCTGGTTGCTACCCAGTGGTCACGATAACAAGAGTTATTCGGCCCATGGCCTTACATTCATTTTATATAGCCCTTATTTCAACTACACCGCAATGTCCGGAAGAATCAGAAAGGAGGATATGGCCGACCTTGAAGGCCTCTTAAAAAAGCAGGGATATAGCCTTGCAGGCAGTCACTCCGCTGTAAAAACATGCCTCTGGCTACGCAGGTCCATGCAGGACAACGGAGCTTGCTACAAAGCTGCCTTCTACGGAATAACATCCCACAGATGTCTGCAAATGACCCCCACCCTTGCATGCAACCAAAGATGCCTCCACTGCTGGAGACCAATTGAGATAGATGCTCCTATTCCTATTGAGTGGGACTCTCCAGTGGAAATAGTGGGGTCTTGCATACGGTCACAAAGGAAGTTGATATCCGGCTTTGGTGGTTCAGCGAAAAAAGAGCTTTTCCTTGAGGGTAATGAGCCGCGCCATGTAGCCATATCCCTATCTGGAGAGCCTACTCTGTTCCCACATCTACCGGAGCTCATTGAAGAGTTCCATAAACAAGGATTTACAACGTTTGTCGTGAGCAATGGGACAAATCCGGAAATGATGGAGCGCATAGAACCATCCCAACTCTACATGAGCCTGGACGCCCCCGATAAGCAGATATATGAAAAGGTCTGCGGGCCAAGGACACCTGACCTTTGGAGTAGGATATGCAGATCCTTGGACATTCTAAAAGAAAAGGATACACGAACTGTCATCCGCATAACCCTCATAAAAGGCGTGAACATGCTAAACCCAAATGGCTATGCTGAGCTCATAAAAAGAGCTGAGCCGGACTACATAGAGGTAAAAGCCTATATGCACCTTGGTTTCTCAAGAAAGAGGCTAGCTAGGGAAGCCATGCCAACACATAATGAGGTCATGGAATTCTCACAGCAACTTGCAGAACACCTGGGATACGGCATAGCCGATGATGTTGAGATCAGCAGGGTGGTACTGCTTTCAAAGGACGGGAAGGTCTCTCATCTATAGCACCTTTCATCATCCAGTGTGGTAGCCCCAATAGTATCCAGACATCTACACTGACAAAACAGTCAGGACAACAGGTAAATAGTTATAGCTTGATGTGCATTTGCACGTCGTTTTGTCAGGAACGGTCACAACCTATATTTATGGTCAGGTATACATATGGGTCTCAAATATAATCGGAGATATAAACTCATCATAAATGTACTTTAATATCGGAGTAATTCCAATATGTCAGAACAATCTGCTCATTCTAAATATGAATTTAAAAAGAAGCTGGAGGAACTGCGTACCAAGAAAGGACGTGGTACAGAGCTTATTTCCCTCTATATCCCCCCCAACAAGCAAATATCGGATGTAACCGCCCAGCTAAGGACAGAGCATGGACAGGCATCCAACATCAAGTCCAAGGTGACAAAGGATAATGTCCAAGGTGCTGTAGAATCATTATTATCCAGACTAAGATATGTCGAAGTTCCAGAGAATGGAATTGTGTTCTTCACAGGTGCTGTGGACATAGGTGCCAATAAAACAAGCATGGAGACCACCATAGTTGAGCCACCACAACCGATCATCACATACCGATACCATTGTGATTCATCGTTCTATCTTGAGCCCCTTGAAGAGATGCTAAGGGATGCAAAGACATACGGTCTGCTTGTGCTTGACAGAAGGGAAGCAACTATTGGCCTTTTGGTAGGCAAGCATATCGAAGCGCTACGGCATCTGACATCAACGGTACCTGGAAAGCAAAGGAAAGGTGGACAAAGTGCCCACAGGTTCCAGCAGTTGCGTCTTATTGCTATCCATGAGTTCTACAAACGTATAGGTGATGCGGCTAGCGAGATATTCATGACCGTGAACCACAAGGACTTTGAAGGAGTGCTCATCGGAGGACCCACCCCTACAAAAGAGGAATTCGAGGCGGGAGAGTTCTTCCATCACGAGATCCAGAAAAAGATACTAGGGATGTTCGATATTGCATACACTGATGAATCGGGCCTCTCTGAACTTGTGAACGCAGCCGGTGAGCGGCTTTCAGACCTTGACCTGATGGTGGAGAAAAAGCTCGTGCAACGCTTCCTGAAGGAACTAGTATCGGATTCAGGAAAGGCTGCATATGGAGAGGCACAGGTAAGACATAACCTTAGCATTGGCGCTGTGGAAATATTGATGATATCAGAGGGCCTCAGGGCTGAGCGTATAACTATGCGCTGTCCCAACGGTGATTATGAGAACAAGGTCACCAAAGATTTCAAGCCCGGTGAGCAGATGGATATAGGAGGCCAGTGCCCTGTATGTGGTTCAAGTGTCGAGATAACCGAGAGGGTGGATATTGTAGACGAGCTGTCCGCACTTGCTGACCAGATGGCTACTAATGTGGAGTTCATCTCTACTGACTTTGATGAAGGATCCCAGCTCTTCAATGCCTTTGGAGGTATTGTAGCAATACTGAGGTTCAGTACAGGTGTCTGATACTGCACAGAAGGTGTGATCGTGTTCCTTGAGTTCAAAAAACAGGTAATTTCAGTTCTTAGTGATGCTTTGGCATCCATGGGTCTGCATGTTGAAGACCTAGCACTTGAGCCTTCAGCACATGCGGATATCGCTTCAAAGGTCGCCTTTAGGCTTGCATCCCAGGTCAAACAAAGTCCAAAGGACCTAGCCAAAAGGATAGTAGATGCAGTGTTCCTCCCGGACAATTCCCTCATTGGAGAGGTCAGCGCACTTGGTCCATATATAAATATAAATGCATCGCGTAGTTATCTAGATGCTACGGTCTTTGGGATAAGGAGCGAAAGAGAACATTTTGGTGGGGGCTTCTGCAATGGTCGCATCCTGTTGGAGCACACATCTGCAAATCCAAATGGACCCTTACATGTTGGCCATATACGCAATTCAATTATAGGCGACACCTTAAAGAGGATACTCCTTCGCGCGGGATATGATGTGGAGACCCAATACTATGTCAATGATATGGGTCGTCAGATAGCTATCGTTTCATGGGCACTGGCGCGCTATACTTTTGATACCTCAAGAAAGACGGACCACGCCATCGCCGATGTATATATCAAAGCCAATGTTGAACTTGGCGAGGATGCTACAAAGGTCTCAGAGATAGACCATCTGATGCAACTTGTTGAAAAAGGCGATGAGCAAACTATCAAAGACTTTGACAGAGCTGTAACCCTTGCCATAGAAGGGATCCAACAAACACTCAAGCGCATGAATGTCTCCCATGATAGCTTCCCCCGGGAATCTGAATTCATACGCTCCGGCGCTGTTGCCAGGATAATTGAGGAGATAAAGGCTACACAAAAAACTGAGATAAAGGATGGTGCCTTAGTTGTAGACCTTTCTGACTATGGTTTTGAAAAGACACTGGTCATCCAGCGTACTGACGGTACATCCCTCTATACAACCCGTGACCTTGCATATCACGAATGGAAGAGCACAAGGGCTGACCGGATGATAGATGTTTTGGGTGCTGACCACAAACTAATATCAGGTCAACTCAAGGCCACCCTTCGACTTCTTGGCAAAGCTGAGCCAGAACTTGTCATATTTGAATTCGTGTCCCTGCCTGAAGGCTCAATGAGCACGCGCCGTGGAAAGTTCATATCTGCCGATGAGCTGCTGGACCAGATAGAAAAGCAAGCCCTCCTGGAAGTTGAAAAGCGCCGCCCAGAGATGCCAGATGGGTTCAAGGCGAATGTAGCAAGGACTGTTGGGATAGGTGCTGTCCGATACGATATCGTAAAAGTATCACCTGAAAAGTCCACCGTATTCGATTGGGAAGAGGCGCTCGACTTTGAAAAACAAGGCGGCCCATTCATACAGTATGCCCATGCCCGTGCATGCAATATACTGAAGAAGGCGAATGATGAGGGACTGTGGGACCCTGAAACCCCGGTCGACCCTTCGATACTGATGGAAGAGACTGAGCTTGCCCTCATAAAGAAAATGGCTTCCTTTGATTCGGTGCTCGAAACTGCTGCAAGGGAACTGAAACCAAACGTCATGGCCATCTATGCCAGAGAACTTGCCGAGTCCTTCAACCAGTTCTATCGCTTCGTATCTGTGCTAAATGCTGAAGATGGGGACCTGGTATCAGGAAGGTTGGCGCTAGTGGATTGCGCAAGGATCGTGCTTGCAAATACACTGGATACCTTGGGAATAGATGCCCCTGAATCCATGTGAGGGTAGCTGGCCTGCCCTCTGTTTTTTGATGAGTTCTTTAGGCAGAACCTTCCCTCAATGAAACTTAGGTTTGACTATAAGTGCACGCGGTTTTGAAATTTAGAAAGATAATCTTATCAGAAATTGATGAAAATTGAGCTAATTGGACCCCAAGTTTGATAGCTATCATTCATTTCAAAAAATACGCGGCATTCCTACTAAATGTTCAAGCGCTGTCCCGGCTTTCACGCGTGCGCATGATCTCCCACCACTTTGTCCAAACTGCACAAAAAATGCCATTAGGCGATACTTTTACCGCTGCCTGAAAGATAAGATAAAGAAGGCGAACTTGGATGAAACCAAAAAAGTGAGGGCCGTTCAACAAGAACAATGCTGTCAAACTTGGGTTACAATGCCTGCCACTTAATAAATGTAGGATCAACAGTCGATTTAATTCGTATGAGTGGTATAGAAAAAATTAAAGCATTTGTAGCGTTCACTCTCACATACACCGTTCTTTTTATGATTAGGACTTTCGCATCTTGGACGGTTCATACATATATAGGTTCT
>CAZBJM010000090.1:0-6761 GCA_964492225.1 uncultured Methanosarcinales archaeon | reverse complement strand
AATTAGCTCATATTTCCTCCATTTCTGATCAGATGATCAGTTAACAATAAACGCGGCACCTTTTTATAGTCCAACCCCCGGCTCGCCGCCAATCGCGCGCGTTTTTCCCGAGGGGCGGATAGTATATAGGAATTAACGTGAAAAATGGAGTATGCTTAAAAAAAAGCGAAAAGAACATAAAGCTAAATTCTGATCGGACAACCTCTTATCTATGAAAGTATCATATCCGATCCCATATTGATGTATTTGTATGGTATATAATAGGTAATGGGGGGGGATTTATGGAACATCATGGCATCTTTCAGGATATCATACGATATCTGGCCGGGGAGGAAGTAGATTTCTCCTATTATGAACCTGACCTTTCTGGTCTGACAGCATTCCAACAGGATGTACTAAGGGAGGTCAGGAAGATCCCGTATGGTAAAACAATCACCTATGCAGAGCTTGCTCGTTCGATAGGGAGGGAGGGCGCTTGGAGGGCAGTTGGTAGCGCCCTTGCAGTGAATCCATATCCGATCATCATTCCCTGTCACAGGGTGGTCTCCTCAACAGGGATAGGTGGCTTTTGTGGAGAGGGATGTGGTGATAAGGTCGAGCTCAAAAGAAAGATGCTGGACATGGAAGCTGCAAATGTCATAAAAAGAGGAGTCGACCGCTGCAATGCTTCTCTTGATCAGTCCATGCATCAATAGCGTATCCAATACTCGGACATAGCATTGTTTACGTGCTCGCGGCATTTATACTAAGGAAGGACGTAAATGGTTAGCATGGGAGAAGATAGTGACAATATGGACCATATAACAGGGCGTGCTGGTAAGACAGTGTTCATTGACCTCACAGATGCAAGCATTCGCATAGAGGTAACGGATAAGGACTATGCAGAAAAGTTCTTGGGTGGCAGGGGCATGGCTTGTATCCTCGCGTCAGACCTCAGTTGCCGCACGAAGGGACTTTCAAGTGATGATATACCCCTTATCTTCAGTATTGGACCACTCACAGGGACAGATGCACCTATGTCTGGACACTTTTGTATCACTACAATATCCCCCATGACCGGTACTGTCTTCAGTTCAAATGTCGGGGGTTCCTTTGGGTCAGAGTTGAAGTCATGTGGTATCGATTGCATTGTCGTGCTCGGGAAAGCGGCAACACCCGTGTACATCAGTATCGAGGATGAAAGCATATCGATATTATCGGCTGGGCACCTATGGGGGAAAAGCACGAACGAAACTGCATCGGTCCTTGGAAGTGGGGGTAAGGTCCTGTGCATCGGAAAGGCTGGAGAGTGTTGTGTTCCCATGGCCTCCATAGTGCACGATGCGTATAATACAGGGCGTGGTGGGCATGGTGCGGTCGCTGGTTCAAAGAACCTCAAGGCGCTTGTGGTCAGGGGGACCAAAGAAAAGCACGTTATCGCTGAGCCTGATGTTTTCGGTGATGTTGTAAAAAAGGCGAACAAGCTACTTACTGCAAGTCCTTCTCTATCCAAGGGGCTGGCAAATTATGGGACCCTGGTGTTTGCTGACCTGATGGGGTATATGAAAATACTGCCATTGGATAATTTCAGGGTCATGGGGCCTTGTCCCACTTCTCTTTCCTGTGAACATGTTGCGCAGACAAAAAAGGTACATAAGGCTCCCTGTTCCGGGTGTCCCATAGGATGTAGGAGGGCCTTTGATATTAATGGCTTGCCTCTGCCAGATTATGACGCATTATGGTCCTTTGGTCTGAATATAGGCGTCGATGATATGGATACCGTCGCCAGCCTCAACGATGTGTGCATAGAATATGGGATGGACCCGATCTCATGTAGTGCAGCCATTGCAAGTTACATGGAGCAAAGTTCGGTCAGGCTTGGAAAGGATGAGCTTATCCAGCTTTTGGAAGAGATGGGGGAGGGTGGGGGCAAGCTTTCACAAGGGGCATCTTCCTATGCATGCACAGTAGGAGTGCCTCATGTCAGTATGAATGTGAAGGGACTGGATATTCCAGGTTTTGATCCTCGGGGCGCGACAGGGATGGCCCTGGCCTATGCTACTTCAAACAAAGGGGCTTGTCATTTGAGTGCATTTATGGCTGCTCCTGAAATAATGGGTAAGCCCGTATTGCTAGATCGCTTTTCATTTGACGGTAAAGCTGCCCTCGTTTGCTATTTTCAGCATCTTGCAGCGGTCATTGATTCTCTTGTGTTATGCCCCTTTGTCATATTTACCCTAGGGGAGGTCGAACTTGCAGCAATGCTCAGTGCTGCGACAGGCAGGCACTATAGTGCAGAAGAGCTTCTTCGTACCGGAGAGCGCATATTCAATGCAGAGCGAATGCTGGATATCGGTATCTCGAATATGCATGGGAATGATACTCTTCCTGAAAGGTTCTTTGGTGAGGGTGGCATTGACGTGCTACTTTTCAAGAAGGCACTGGATGATTATCATCATTTCAGGGATTGGGATGAAAAGGGCATACCTGCCGAAGGAAAGCTCAGAGATCTTGGGTTGATGTAAGAAGGACGTCGTTAAAAGGGTCGATTATTTTACAAAAGCATGGCTGAATGGGACATATTGCTTTATATACATAGATGCATTAGTAATGCCCAATATAAAGTATTTCCGGTTATTGTAGGTTCAGGTTAAATAGATATACAGGACCGTGAATAACACTCAAGTCACAATTCCAATTTAGTGAGAATATAAGGTTTCAATGGAGGAACATAAATGAAAGTGCAAGTTGAAGTTAAGGAACTAAAAGAAGGCAAGTATGTCATAGTTGACGAAGAGCCATGTATCATCAAGAGCATATCCAAGTCAAAACCTGGAAAACACGGTTCTGCAAAGGCAAGGATAGATGTAATAGGGCTCTTTGACAATCAGAAAAGGTCAATTGTAGGTCCTGTGTCTGATAAGGCATACGTTCCGATAGTTGAGAGAAAGACAGCGCAGGTACTCTCCTTTGGTGGGTCCATCGTTCAGCTTATGGATATGGCAGACTTTTCAACCTTTGAGCTACCGGTACCAGATGAGTACAAGGACCGGATAAAGGAAGGGGAAGAGCTTACCTACATCACTGCCATGGGCAAGATGAGGATCGACCTAAGATAAGCGGCCACTAAGGCAGAATATCTATTCTTGTTATGTTCCATAAACCTGAAATGATGGATGCCCTGTCAGATTACGACTCTGCGCGCTACGTGATCTTTGGTGTGCCTTTTGATGGCACATCCTCGTACAGGTCGGGGAGTCGCTGGGGGCCAGAGGCCATGAGAAAGGCTTCTGCAAACTTTGAGACCTATAACTTCCACTTCGATGTGGATTATGAGGAGCTCATGATACATGACGCGGGGGACCTTGAGCCATATTCTACAGTGGATATGACACTTGAGGAGCTTGCTCTTGCCGTGGAGCCCATAGTTGCAGATGGTAAGATCCCTATTATGCTTGGAGGGGAGCACTCGCTTACTCTACCTTGTGTCAAGGCATGCGCGAAATATGCCGGAGATGATTTCGGTGTTGTTGTGCTGGATGCTCATTTCGATCTGAGGCCCGAGTATGGTGGGATAAAGTTCAATCATGCATGCGTCTCAAGGCATATCCTGGACGAGGTCACAAAAAAATATGTGACCATTGGTGTGCGCAGTGGTCCAAAGGAAGAATGGGACTTTGCCAGAGAGAATGGCATCCGCTTCTATACTCCAGAGGATGTCCGCCAGAAAGGTATCAAAAGGATACTTGAAGAGGTAAGGGAATACCTTGGATGCTCAAAGATCTATCTGTCCCTTGATATGGATGCCATTGACCCTGCATATGCCCCTGGTCTTGGCACACCAGAACCTTTCGGTCTTACAGATGTCGAGGTCCGTGAAGTGATACATCAGCTTGCACCACTCTGTGTGGGATTCGATGTTATGGAAATAGCACCGGAGTATGATAATGGGCAAAGTGCTTTGCTTGGTACCAAGCTATTGCGTGAGTTCATTGCAGCACATGCCGCCAGTGAGAGGTAAGGTCTTCGATATTATAGGTCAGTACTTTTGCTGACACATTCCTTTTTTTTATATTACATATAAGCCGGGTTAATTATTTACACCATACGGTAATGGATACTTGATCATGAACGAAGAAACTGAAATAGAAGTTGTATGCCCCTCATGCTCACCAAAGGAAGAGGTGTTCCATGAGGTATTGAAGTCTGGCCAGAACTATATTGTACGCTGTCAGGAGTGCGGCACTGTACACCCTGCTACAATAGAGAGGGCCAAGGATGTTATGATAAAGGTCGTTATAAGTAAAGGGGAAGATTCCTTTGTCAGCATGAGCCGGATGAGCAGTGATGATGTCATATCAGTGGATGACGAGATCATAGTCGATGACGAGGAGGGCGATGAGGTCTACCCTATCATTGTAACCACCATAGATACAAGTCTTAAGAGGGTGGAGACTGCAAATGTGGCTGATATAGTCACGATCTGGGGAAGGGCGATAGATGAGGTGACCGTAAAGATATCAGTTCACCAGGGCAGACGTACTGAAGCACTGCAAAAGAGAGTGCATGGAGGGTATGAGTTCATCATCGGCCATACTGACAAGGTAGGCGGTATGGAGTTTGAGATAACAAAGATCAAGAAAAGGGATGGAGCCTTCCTTTCAGGAAAAGGTGCAAGTGTTGCAGCAAAACATATCAAAAGGGTCTTTGCAGATGAGATACGGCGCCGTGGTTGGTCTGATGGCAGAACTGCATGGAGTATGCGAGGCGGAGGAGGACGTAGCTGGTAAGCTCATGTGCGGGAATGTCCCATTTTGTAATAGATGGGCATAAATCCGGATGGGGATAGGTTGCCGGTCGGATACTTGCGGAATATCCTTCGTTTTTTTTTTTTGATAATACCTATCCGGGCTACCATCACCAGACCTTTGGACCAGAGGCTCATCGTTGATCATAAATTCGGCTTGCATGTCCTGTAGTTTGTCATGCGGCACACATGGCAAGCGATTTTGTCCTGCGCCTCATTTCTTGTCTATTGAGCAGCGCACTGTTCCTCACGCGCGCGTTCTGAATGGCGGCCGGGCAGATATCAAAAACGTGTCCATTCTCTGTTATGAAAAGGGTACGTCCAAAAAAGAAGAAGGCATCATGTCCTGATGCCAGTAAAGTGTGTTTTCCTCTCTTCAGTAGAAGGGGAATGGTATCCCTGCTATCACTGCGCCTGCCAGATATCCTAGAATGACCCCTCCATTGAGGAAGGGGAGACCTGCCTGGGGTTTTCCTTTCATCACAATTATGCTCAGTGCAATGAAGCCGATTATAGAGCCTATCATGGCTGTGAGCGCGGGAATAGTGATAAGGTCCGCTATCAGGGCCAGATCGTATTTCTCTGTCAGGAAAAAGTTTGCAGAAACGACCAGTATAGTGGGCATGATTGCATCCCCAAGACCCATGAAGAAAGCTTCCTTTGGTTTTTTCTCACCCGTTGAGGCGGTATTACTTTGCTTTTTCTGCTTTGCTTCCTCCTGCTTTGAAAATGAATCAGCAATGAAGGAATAGTTCAGATGCTTTGGCATCACAAAGAGGATAGGGAGCTTCATGTCCATCACACCATCAGCAAGGTCTATCATGTGCTTTGTTTTGTAGACCGCTATTGCGTCATAGACCGCTAGAAGCGCCAGTAGGACTATTACAGGAAGGATAGAAAGCGAGATCCCAAATATAGCGCTACATCCTGCACCTATGACAAGACCTATGGTGTTGATGACATACCATTCAGGGAACTTGTAGAGCAGTAAAGTAAGAACGGCTGCAAGTGATACAGATATGACATTATTGGTCATGTATGATATATCTACCATTGACAGCAATGCAAAGAACACGTAGTACATGGTAGCAGCTACTGCAAACAGAATGGTCAGCTGGATCACCCATTTCATGTTCTTCTTTATAGCCATCAGCATGACAAATGTGAAAGCGAGCACTAGCACAATGTAGTAGATACTGTTGGCCGTGGAATCCGGATCTTCAAAAGCCATCATCCCTTCATCAGCCATAGGCTTTGCCAAAAGCAAAGCTATTATCTGTACCACTAAAATGATACCTACCATAGCAAGCATGGGCAGATAATCCTTTATACTGTTTTTTTCTGAACTCAATGTCATGTCTCCTGTTAACAAATGCAAATGTTTATATCTTACCTAAATTAGATGGATGTGCTATTTAATGCTATGCTATTCTTTATTTAATGCATATAATATAAATACCAAAGAAACATATAAAATCCAGAGGAAAAGCAATGGAAAACAGGGATATAGTATTCTCTTTAGTGATGGTGACATCTGCATTCGTCCTCACCTATGAATGGCTTGGAAGGTTCCAGTCCAGCCCGGCGGACACCTTGATAATATTATCTGCTGTGGTGATGGTTGGAGCACTTGCTGCAATGATCCTTTCGGTCGACATACGTCTGAGAAAGATAGAACACATGCTTGAGTCGAAAGAACGCTCGCTGAGGATCAATGTTCAAAGTGTTGAGACCAACCTCGATAGAAGGATGAACGATGTCATTGCAAGGGTGGATGAAGTGGCTGCTTCAATGGACCGGGTCCGTTATAGATGAGCGAATGATTAATATATGACATAATGTATATTTATCATCTAATCAATCATGTACGAAAGCCATATATACGGCGAATGCCGTGATAAGGTCCGTAATCCTATTCTAGTTGTGGGGTGCGTATATGCGCATAAACTTAGAACCGGTTGGTATCATAAAGAAG
>CAZBJM010000089.1:0-6793 GCA_964492225.1 uncultured Methanosarcinales archaeon | reverse complement strand
TGAAGCCTTTGTTGATGGAATATTGCCTTATGTTGTCAGAACTTGTTTCCAGACCAATGGCTATCTCAAAGGCCTTGCCTGAAAGGGAGGAAATGCAATCCTTCATTGTGTCCACTTTTACAAATTCCGGTCTGGTCTCCACAAGGACCTTTTTGACCCTCGCATCACTTCCCAGTGCACCGAGCACCCTATGCCTCACATCCAAGGGTATCTCTCTCGTATCCAGAAAACTGCCAGATGTGAATATCTTCACCATGATCTCATCATATCCTGATGCTTTCTTCATGGCATTTTCAAGCTGTGCAAACAGATTCTCATCAGTTGGGGAGCTTTGTGCACTATCGTATACATATCCACACATGGTACAGCCACCCGCTTTACCCCACCAGCATCCCGATGTTCGGAATATGATGGTTAGGGTATCTATCTTCTTGCCATTAAGCAGGTCAGTACCTGTCCACATGGCTGCAGGCATATCCAAAGATGCGGTTTTTACCTTTTGGCGTCCCCTTATATCAAGGACCATTCTGTTCAGGGGGTTATTTATCGACATCATTCAAACTCTATGGTGGCTGGTGGTTTTGGTGTTAGGTCATAGACAACCCTTGAGACCGTGGGTATAGCTGCAGAAATCCTTGACTCGAGCCTGTGAAGCACATCCCATGGTAGTTCCATAGCATGTGCAGTCATCGCATCTTTGGAATGCACAGCCCTTACAGCGATTATCCAACCATGGACCCTGGCACCATTCCTGACGCCAGTGCCTTTACCTATTATGGCTGCAAATGCCTGCCATGGGTGGAACTGTGCTACAAGTTCTTCCTCTACTATTGCATTTGCCTCCCGTACTATTTCAATGAGCTCCGCATTGACCTCGCCAACTACTCGGACAGAAAGTCCCGGTCCAGGGAAAGGCATCCTCTCAGATATCTCATGGGGTAGTCCAAGGGCACGGGCAAGTTCACGGACATCTTCTTTGAACAGGTCCTCGACAGGCTCCACAATTGCCTTGAAATCCATAACGGATGGGAGCCCTCCTACATTGTGGTGGGACTTGATGCCCTCGGACTCTATCTTATCCGGAAGGATAGTACCCTGTATAAGGTATTCAGCTTTCAGTTTCCTTGCCTCTGCTTCAAAGACGCGGATGAATGTCTCGCCTACTGCTTTTCTTTTTTCTTCAGGGTCAGCGATACCTTTAAGAGCGCTCAGGAAACGGTCTTTTGCATCGATGACCATGATATTCATGTCACTGAATATTTCCCTGATCCTCTGCGTTTCACCTTTTCTCATCAGGCCTGTATCTATATAAATAGGGGTCAGTCTGTTACCAATGGCCCTAAAGGCAAGTACTGCGCACACAGAACTGTCCACACCTCCCGAAAGAGCGATAATGGCCCTGCCATCCTTTATCTGCTCCTGTATCTTCCCGACCGCTGCAGGAATAAAACTATTGACTTCTATCATTGCTATGAACTCCAAATATGTTTGCTGTGATTTTGTTCAGGAATGGATTGCTAAACCTGATACCCTGCTATATGTAGCCCTTATAAGAAAGCGGTTCTAATTAAGGCTTACTGATGTGCTCATATCTTTAAGCGGGCCCATCTTCCTTTGTATAGGACCCGGTTTTCAGTCTTTAGGGCTCCATTGGGATTTTGCTGAATTGTAAGGATGATATCCAAAACAGCCCATCGGAGGAATGGCGTGGAATATGTATGTACGCACGCTGTGGCATATACAGAACAAAAATTTAAATTTGGACCACAATACTCATATATATTCTTCATGATTATACATGACATAATCAAACCTACATGATTATGCGTGATATATACTGTCGACTCATCTCAATACCTTCTTACAGCATCCATATGTCGTTTTGCTGCAATGGGTCATGTTGAGGTGCAACACAGCAATTTGTATACTGAGGTGACTATGTCTGAAAAGTTAGATACAAAGCTTGATGGCAAAAGCTACATGCCAGACCCTTCCATAAAAGAGAGATCCTGGATGCAGGACTATGAAACTGCATATAAAAGGTCAATTAATGATCCAGTGCAACACTGGACATCTATTGCTGATGAGTTGGAATGGTTTAAAAAGTGGGATAATGTGCTAGAGTGGGAGCACCCGGATGCAAAGTGGTTCACCAATGCAAAAATGAACATTACCTACAACTGTCTGGACCGGCATATCTTCAATGGGAAGAGGAACAAGGTTGCTATCATATGGGTTGGTGATGATGGCAAGGAGCAGGTAATAACATATCGTCAGTTATACCGTGAGGTCATGAGATTTGCCAATGGCTTGAAGTCCCTCGGTGTGGAAAAAGGCGACAGGGTATGCATCTATATGCCCCTTGTACCCGAACAGATCATCGCCATGCTTGCATGTGCTCGCATAGGTGCAGTCCATAGTGTGGTCTTTGGTGGTTTTGGGTCCAATGCACTACATTCAAGGATCAAGGATGCACAGGCGAAGATAGTGATCACGGCAGATGCTACATTGAGGAGAGGAAAACGTCTTGATCTAAAAAGTCTTGTGGACAAGGCTGTTGTGAATGCGTCATGTGTAGAGAAGGTGATAGTTCTACGAAGAATGACCCCTCCGATAGAACTTTTCTCAGAGATAGAGGTGGACTTCCATGATATCTTGGATAAGGAGGACAAGGACTGCGAACCGGAAGTCATGGATTCCGAGGATCCGCTCTTTGTACTCTATACGAGTGGAACCACAGGTCCTGCAAAGGGGATTGTGCATACCTGTGCAGGGTACATGGTTGGGACCTACTACACATCCAAGTATGTCTTGGACATCAAGGATAGCGATGTCATGTGGTGTACGGCCGATCCGGGTTGGATCACCGGGCATAGTTATATCGTGTATGGTCCACTCCTTGCAGGTGCTACTATTATGATATCTGAGGCTACACCAGATTATCCTGACCCTGGAAGCTGGTGGAGTATCATTCAGGAGTTCGATATTACAATACTCTATACAGCACCAACTGCTATCCGTATGCTTATGCGCCAAGGTGAGGAATGGCCTAAGAAGTATAATCTTAATAGTCTCAGGGTCCTTGGTTCAGTGGGCGAGGCACTCAGTCCTGAGGTCTTTGAATGGTATTATCGGGTCGTTGGCAGGAACAAATGTCCAATACTTGATACATGGTGGCAGACCGAGACTGGCATGCATATGATAACAACTGCTGTGGGAGAACCAATGAAGCCAGGATTCGTAGGTCGTCCCGTCCCTGGTATCGTTGCAGATGTCGTGGACGAGAAAGGGCAATCGGTGCCTCCGGGAGTTACAGGTCATCTTGTTATCAAGGAACCATGGCCTTCTATGATGAGGGCTGTATATGGTAATGAAGAACGGTATAGGCAATACTGGAACACGATTGGGAAATATTATACCGCAGGTGACCTCGCTGTCAAGGACAAGGACAACTATATAATGATACTTGGTCGGTCTGATGATATATTGATCGTTTCCGGTCATAATATCGGTAGTGGCGAAGTAGAGAATGTGTTGATGTCACACGAAGCAGTTGCTGAGGCAGCTGTTATTGGTAAGCCCGACCCCATCAAGGGTGATGCCATTAAAGCCTTTATAATCCCACGTAAAGGCTTTAAGGCAGGCGACAAGCTCAAGCTTGACCTTGTGTACCACGTCAGAATGAATCTGGGAGCAGTTGCAATTCCATCAGAGATCCAGTTCGTTGAAACCCTGCCAAAGACCCGCAGTGGTAAGATCATGAGGCGTGTACTCAAGGCAATAGAACTTGGAAAAGACCCAGGGGATCTGTCTACCCTGGATGACTAGAGTGTATAATGGTCTAATAGGCTAGGGTTGCAAGTAGTGTGACATATATAGCCAAAATTAGGAGTGTGTGTCAAAGGTGTCGGCCGGATCGTTGTATCCGCCGGCACTCCCATATACACTGCACCATTAGAGTCAGGTCCACATAATTTCGGATCATCGGTTCAGTGTACTTTTCGGTGTTCCACTGTATTTTTGAAGATAGTTAATGTGGCTTAGAGATCTCACAATGAGTTCATGACCCTTTCTTGTTCTTGTCAGGCTTTTTTGCAGTTCCATAGGAGCTTGCATTTGTCTTTGCACCGATCTCCATATCTACTTTTACCTTCCGTATTGCAAGATCCGGCGCAAGTCCTCTAAGCATCCACCTCAGGGCAGAGCTTTGGTGTTGAATGTTTCCCTCTAGTTCTTTTTGAACAAGGGCCGTTGCACTGATGCCCGCACGAACTTTAAGTTCTTCAGTCCGTATCCCTGAAAAGACATCCATACCTCCCGTCCTCAGCCCCGCAAGGTCCTTGAATCCGGGGGATGGATGTGCATTCAGTTCTTTTATCCTGGTCCTAAGCGATGGAGATATTTCAGATACAAGAGGGTCACTCAGTATCTTTTTTGTTGTGTTATCCTTTAAAACATCTGTTCGTTCCTGTTTTATCCTCAATTGAGCATTATCCGGCATTGCAAGTCCGTCAGCTATGGAGTTCTCACTTCTGGGCACCCACTTGAGGTCGACTTTGATCCCATGCCTTTGTATAAGTGCATTTATCTGTGACTTAAGTTGTGCAAGGTTTTCATTGTTCACTTTCCACTTGCCTGATACCTGGCTGATGACAAGCTTACTGTCACCACATATCAACAATGGGCCAGTTCCGCCAAGTTCGATATATTGCAATAGCCCTTCATATAGGGCGGTATACTCTGCCACATTGTTGGTGTTTGATGGAGATGGGCGCTTCTCTTTTCTTCCTTCAGTCTGTGGTCTTTTATCTTTCCATGATATCACCCACCCAAACCCCATCCTGCCTCCAGGGTTTGGGTCGCATGAACCATCAAAGTTGAGTTTGTCCATGACATTTGTACTACTTCTTTACACATTTAGTTATTTCTATAGTGGAAGAAACAGTTATGAAGTATGCATGTAATGTAGTACTGGTGATTTCATGATCGATCTTTTTGATCTTTACATTTCAGAGGATTGTCCTTATGGTGATGAAACGACAGAACTACTTAATATCACAGGTACAGGACGCATTCAGATAAAGACCAGAGAGTCTGGCATTGCATCATGTATGGATGACCTGAGCAATTTTTACAAGAAGAATGGCATTGAACATATCAGTTGTTTGAGCAACGGCGAGAAATTCAAAGAAGGTGATGTGTTATTTGCAGCTCAGGGGGAGCTGGCCACTATCTTTAAATTATGGAGGGTATCACAGACATTCCTGTCACTAGTATGTGCCATTGCCGCGCGTACCAGGACCATAGTTGACCTCGCGCAGAAGGTAAATCCAGATATAATTATTGCAAGTAGTAGAAAGACGCACCCTGGTTTTCGAAAGTATGAGCTCAAGGCCGTAAAGAACGGAGGGGGACAGCATCACCGCAACTCATTGAGCGATAGTGTACTGATCACCCAGAACCACCTGACCATTGCCGGAGATTTCGGTAAGCTTAGGTCTACTCGAAAGGTCGAGATCGAACCGCGTACCCGTGAAGAAGCGCTAAAGTATGCTCCTCTGGCTGATATGTTGCTACTTGACCACTATAGTCCAGAAGAGCTTGCAGACATCGTAGTTGAGCTACGTGCCCTAAACCCTCGGCTGGAGATAGCGGTTGGAGGCATTGATATCAAGAGGGTCGCAGAATATGCATTGCATGCTGATATCATTGTTACCAGTGGTATCTATTATACAAAGCCCCTTGATCTTACGGCAAAGATCTATAAGATATGATTGGGACCTATTACATATAATCTGCATTGGCACCAACCGAAAGAAATATATCAGATAAGTGAAGAGGTTGTGTGTGAATATGACATGACCGTGTGGTGTAGATTACATTCATGTTAGTATTTCAATTAGGCAATGAGATATATAGATCAGTGGTAAAGCAATTATATCAATAGGTCGTTCTATATGATGATCTGTTAAAGAAGAGGTGTTCAATATGAGTAAAATAGAGCTTTTGGACTTCAGTGCAACATGGTGTGGGCCCTGCAAGATGCAAAAACCCATCCTTGAGAAGGTAAAGGAGGAAATGGGAGATAAGGTTGACATCAAGATAATAGATGTGGACCAGAACCAGGCATTGGCATCAAAATACGCAGTCCAGGCAGTTCCAACCCTTATCATCCTGAAAGATGATAAACCAATGAAGCGTTTTACTGGTGTCACTAGTGCAAATGTGCTCACCGATGAACTGAAAAAGGTGCTTTGAAGCTCCTTTTTCTATCTTATTTCAGTTTATACTTTGGATTGGATGTTTCAGTACTGGTGTACTAGTAAATCTTATTCACATTTTTGACAGTTATGTGCATGTTTACCAACATTCTATCTTTCTTTGGCTCATCAGTCCTATAATGCATGCTGTGGTGTGTTGGCTTTGGTCCTATACAGAGTTTTTCAAGTTGGACGAGACACAATCAACACTCAGTCTCTGGCAAAGGATATATTCAACATTATTAGTTGTGAAATTACTTGTATTAGCATAGATTTTAATACTAATTGTGTATATTGCATACAGTAATATTCAAACAGATGATGCTTATATTGCATTTGCTAATGACCATATTCAATATTCTGTTAACTGATATTCATAAAGTTTCTGCGATATACCGGGACCAAAGAACAAAATGAAATGACGGATATACCACTTACCATGAGAATCCCTTCTTTTGCTGCTATGTTCAATATTGTACTTGGTATTATGGATGGATATAGGTCAAAGATCCAGGGTTTCAGCCGAAATGCCC
>CAZBJM010000088.1:1725-6955 GCA_964492225.1 uncultured Methanosarcinales archaeon | reverse complement strand
CTTGCACCTGTTGAATTGACATAGGATGTCATTATCTTCAGGTCTTTTGTTGGAATGGGTTCGCTCACTGATATGACATCCATACCAATGTAACTGCTATTCCCATGGCCTGTATTCTTTATCTTTATGTCCATGACCAGTTGCGGAGCCTTCTGTGCATTGCTCTGGATACTGCCGGCGTATGAAGATACCGCTGCAGCAAGTATCACAGTGACGACAAGCATCAGCATGACACCGATGACTGGTGAAACTGCTCTTTCGCTTTTGTTCAATTGTTCCATCATATCGTATACTCCTTCCTTCAGTAAGATTATATTTAGGACCAGATGCCTGGTCTTTGTGGTCATGATGCCACTCTAATTATACTTTTTACTGTTGGTTGATATCTCATGTAGCATCTTTGTGTATTTAAGTATTATTAAATAAGTTATTTAACAATATTTTTGCTATTATATTGACTTAAGTATTGAATTCGTAATATCAAATCAAAAGAAAAAGAATATATAGGATAATACAAGGTATCATTTTATGTTGGAAAGACGCGTATTACTTATAGTACTTATCACGATTTTTTTGTGTGCTCAGACGGCTTTGGCCTTTGTGGAAAGGGATATTGGAGAAGCAGGTGCGGATGGCCTTGTTACGGTCCGTTTATCATTGTCTGATGGTGTTATTGGTGGAGTGAGCGAGGAGATACCGGATGGATATGTGTTTGTGGGAACGGGTCATCCTGCGGAACAGTTGCGGGTGGAGGGAGGAAAGATCCATTTTGCAGTGATAGGGGAAAAAGAGATAGTTTATACATTGAAGGGGAAAGGGGAAGTGGGAAAGATGGACATCCGCGGAAAATGGATAGACCTATCCCAGGATGCAAAGGAAGGGGATGTGACAGCTGCTAAGGAACGTAGCTTGCCAGGTTTTACCATTCCTTTTGGACTAGCTGCTTTTGCGTTGCTTGCATACATGAGGAGGGGAAGGAGATGAAGAAGGCGTGTTCAGTGCTCAGCCTATTGCTACTGTTTGTGCTAACGGTTTCGCTTTGTACAGCATCTGCTGCAGTGCCCTCTGCAGGAGCGAAAGGTAGTGGTGGCAGTGCTTCGTTCGTCAATGACAGTGAAGCACGCTTCTTGATAGCGCAGGGCATTCTTGATCATTTGCAGGACAAGGTTGGAGCACCATCCCTTGGCGATCTGCAAAAAGCAGCTTCACTTTACCCTACCTATCCCCGAAGTATCAATGATTCTTCTGGGAAGACCCATGTATTCTATCGTCCTGTTGAGCGTGTCATCATCCTGAACAATAATGCAGCGGATGCTATGACTGTCATTGGTGTGGATGGGCTTATTGTTGGTGTGCCGGAAAGCCTGAAGGAGAACTCGTATCAATTCCCTGTTACAAGTACATTGCCCAGTATTGGAAAGTGGAACGAACCGGACATCGAGGCTATACTTGCACTAAAGCCGGACCTTATAATCAGTTATATCACATGGCCAGACCCTGAGAAACTGGAGCGCCATCTCCCACCAGGCATCCCTGTTGCAAGGATGGAGTTCTATAAAGCCGATATCTATCGAAAGGAAATGGAAGCAGCAGGTCATCTGTTCAACCGGGAGGAAAAGGCAGGTCAGTATCTGGATTGGTACGATAGTTATGTGGACCTCGTGAAGGAGAGGGTCAAGGATATACCGCAGGAGCAACGTGTCCGTGTATATGCTGAAGCCGGGCAGGGGCAAGCCTTTGGACGCCGGGCATATTCCAATGGAACAGGGCTCCATGATATACTTGTCACCGCAGGAGGGGTCAATATCGCATCCGGACACATCAAGAACTATGCCGATGTGGAGCAAGAATGGATAGTGCACCAAAAGCCGGAGCTTGTGCTCATATGGTCTGGCAAAGGAGGATATAAGGTCGACGAAAGGGATCGTGTCATTGCGTTGCATAGCGGCTTTACAGGTATCCGTGGATTTGAGAACATCCCAGCGGTCCGTGATGGGCGCGTCTATGTGGTAACAGCCTCATTTGCCTATGGCTCATCAACTCCTGTTGCTTTGGTACAGGTTGCGTCGTGGCTTTATCCGGACCGCTTTTCAGATGTGCTTCCTGAAGCGATACACAGGGAGTATCTTGAAAAGTATACCCAGACAAGTGAAAAGGTCCGGGATACTGCTACATTCTTTTATCCAGATGGCAGGAGATAATGTCCTCAACAAGTGCAAGAGCACGTTATACAAATAGGATACACCGCAAACTGCTCATGGTCTGCACGCTTTTAGCCCTGCTGGTCTTGCTTACAGGGCTAGCTGCAACCCTGGGTTCCTATCCTATAGGGATAATGGAAGCTTTTCGCACGATACTGGAAGGCCCCGGTTCTGGCATGGATGCTGAGTTCATCATCTGGCATTACCGCCTTCCAAGGATACTTATGGCAATAATTGCAGGTTCCTCTCTAGGGCTTGCAGGCGTTGTCATGCAAGGCATTCTGAGAAATCCCCTTGCAAGTCCTTTTACGCTGGGTATTGCCTCAGCAGCCAGCTTTGGTGCTTCCCTTGCTATCGTACTTGGTGCAGGTTTTGCCACGGGTGGCTCGCTCATTGTGGGTAACGCTTTCCTATTCACATTGATAGCCTCAGCGATAGTCTATGGGCTTGCACAATCTCGGGGAACAGACCCTCAGACCATGATAATGGCAGGAATAGCCATCATGTACCTTTTCTCAGCAATGACCAGCTTTCTTCAGTATGTTGGAACATCAGAGGACGTGCATGCTGTGGTATTCTGGTCCTTGGGAAGCCTGGGCAGGTCCACATGGGATACTGTAGGCGTATCTGCACTGGTGCTTGGCGTGTGTTTCCCTGTATTCATGTACATGGCACGTGGTCTGAATGCCCTTGCAGCCGGAGATGAGGCCGCAGCAAGCCTTGGCGTTCCTGTCAGGTATCTCAGGCTAGCGGGGATGGGAAGCGCATCCCTACTAACGGCAGCCGTCATATGCTTCACTGGTACCATCGGATTCATTGGATTGGTAGCTCCTCATATCAGTAGGATGATATTAGGTGGCGACCATCGTTTTCTTCTCCCTGGCACAGCACTCACAGGTGCTCTTCTCCTGCTTGGGGCAGACAGTATCGGGCGAACCATAATGGCTCCCAGGATACTGCCGGTCGGCATCATGACCGCGTTCCTGGGGGTGCCGTTCTTCATCTATCTGTTCATGAAAAGGAGGGAGGAACACTGGTAAAGATACGTGTGCAAAATGTCAGTTTCTCCTACCAGAGCGACCCTGTACTGGATGACCTGACATTTGGGGTCGATAAAGGTAGGGTCATAGGACTTGTAGGGCCCAATGGCTCAGGAAAGACCACTCTTATACGCTGTCTCGATAGGATACTCGACCCCTCAGGTTCTATTTTTCTGGACGGAAGGTCCATTCGTGACATGCACAGACGTGAGGTATCCAGGCACATTGGTTATGTTCCCCAGGCCGGGGTAAAGATAGCCGCTGCAAGTGTCTTTGAGGTCGTGCTCATGGGTCGTACTCCTCACATGGGCTGGAGGGCAAGAGATGAGGACCTGCTTATGACAGAAAAGGCAATGCAGTACCTGAATGTCTCTCATCTTGCAGACGAAAGCTATAGTGAACTTTCCGGTGGTCAGCAACAGAAAGTGCTTATTGCCAGAGCGGTTGCACAATGTCCGGAAGTATTGTTACTGGATGAGCCAACAAGCAGCCTTGACATCCGACATCAACTGGAAGCACTCTCCATTATCAAAAAACTATCCGAAGATGCAGGCATCACAGTGATCATGGCAGTACACGACCTGACGATCGCTGCACGCTATGCTGACCAGTTGATAATGTTAAAGGATGGAAAGCTCATTGCCATGGGAAGTTCGGATGAGCTCCTCACACCTGCCAGGATACAAGCGGTCTATGGGGTGGAGGCAAAAGTGTTCCGGGATGAAGAAGCAGGACTCATGGTCATTCCTTTAAGACATTCGCACAACGTCGATCAAAAAGGACCCATCGCATAAAAAAGTAGGGGTGGATCTGGGTGGCAGGCTCAGCCCATCCCAATTCCAAGATAGTCCCTGATGATAGTAAATGCCATTACCGGGGGAAAAGCTCCCACTTCAGTGATAATGAGGTCTACGTATTCAGCAGGAGTAATATCGAATCCTGGATTTCTCACTTTCACGTGTGGCATTTCTTTTAACAGCGCTGGGTCGATGACCTCATCGGATGACCGGTCTTCTATCTCAACCATTTCACCAAGCAAGGTCCTTGGACTGAACTTGAAGGTCTCGGCTGCAACTATCAGGTTCTTGCGGGCCTCCTGTGCTGCAAGGGCAAGTTGTGATGTGCCTATCTTATTGACCACGGCCCCATTCACCGATACCGAATCTGCCCCCACTACCACAAGGTCGACCTCTTTCATAGTAAGCCTCACCGCGGAGTCAACTATCAGAGTGGTTGGTATACCGTGGTCATTCAATTCACGTATTGTAATAAACCCTTGCCTGCGTGGTCTGGATTCAGTGGCAATGACAGAAATATCCTTACCCTGGTCAAAGGCGGTCTTAATGATTGAAAGGGCCGCATGGGAATTACAATGGGTCAGGATGACATCCCCATCACGTATCCTCTCAGCACCTATCTTGCCTATCTTGCCCAGGGCTTCACCAGCATTCTTTATGAAGCGGTCTGAATTACCTGTTATCTCTTCTATGGCGCTGGCAACATCCACAGAGCTATGCTTTTTTGTGATACCGACCGCATTTGGTAGAGAGACTGCCGTGGGACGTGTATCCACAAGTACCTTTGCAGCTTCTTCTATCTTTATGTTGAACTCATCAATACCCAGTGAAGAAAGGGTCTTTGCATAATTCTTCAGTGCACCTGAAGCAGCTACGGCTATTCTACCGGCACCTCTTATTTCCATTGAGCTGATCTTCTCTGCAATGCTTAGTAGTTCGTCCATATCTTATTAAGTAGAGGTTCAACGATTTATAATTATCCTTTTATTTTAAATGTGGTATCGAGGTTGTCTGATCAGAATTTCGCTTCACTTTTTTAAGCATACTTCATTTTTCACGTCAATCCTATATACTGTCCGTGCCTCGGGAAAACGCGCGCGACAGGCGGCGGGCCGGGGATAGGACAGTAAAAAGGTGCCGCGTTTTTGGTAGAAGACGCAACCACATCTTTCGTTATAGATCTAGCACGCGT
>CAZBJM010000088.1:0-1625 GCA_964492225.1 uncultured Methanosarcinales archaeon | reverse complement strand
CCGCGTTTTTGGTAGAAGACGCAACCACATCTTTCGTTATAGATCTAGCACGCGTTTATTGTTAACTGTTCATCTGATAGAATGGAGGAAATATGAGCAAATTAGACGATCTCGTATCTTGGGATGAAAGCTTAAGTATGGTACGTGCCATATTCTTGCTCAGGGACAAAGCATGAGCACTATGGGATCCATTAACCCAGCAACGGGAAAAGTTTTCAATGAAGTTCGTATGCACACAAGCGACGAGGTGAGCAGGATGCTTAAATGCTCATCTGCTGCTTTCATCGAGTGGAAGGGAACAGATGTCTCTGAAAGGAAAGAGCTTCTCCTCAATGTCGCTTCGATGCTCCGCAGGAACAAACAGTATTATGGTGAACTCATCACAACTGAAATGGGAAAGGTCATCAAACAGTCAGTTCCTGAAGTTGCCAAATGCGCTGATATGTTCGATCATTTTGCATCAAATGCAGAGAAGCTACTTGAACCTGAGACTGTTGAAACAGGAGCATTTAGTTCTTCCATTCATTATGAGCCCATGGGTACTGTACTCGCCATAAAACCATGGAACTTCCCCTTCTGGCAGGTGCTCAGTGCAGCAGCGCATGTGTTGGCTGGAGCTAACGTCATGCTGCTGAAACACTCTTCATACGTACCCATGTGTGCACTGGAGATAGAGCATATTTTTACAGAGGCTGGTTTTCCGGAAGGGGTCTTTCAGACCTTGCTCATTGATGGGAATACCGCATCGTCCCTTATATCCAGAAAGGAGGTAAAGGCTGTATCCTTTACAGGGGGCTTTGATGCTGGACAAAGGGTTGCCGGGCTTGCAGCTCATAATATGAAGAAGTTCGTATTGGAAATGGGTGGTAGTGACCCTTTCATTGTCCTTGATGATGCTGATGTGGATATGGCAGCAAAGGCTGGTGTTGCAGGACGCTTTATGAATACCGGTCAGACCTGTATAGCATCAAAGCGTTTCATTGTAACCCCGGCTGTGGCAGAGGATTTTATTGAAAGTTTTGTGGAGCTTACCGGCAAGCTTATTGTCGGGGACCCAATGGACAAGGATACCGATATCGGTCCCATGGTGCGCAAGGAACAGGTCCGTGTTTTGGAGGAACAGGTCGCAGATGCACTATCAAAAGGTGCAAAGCCCCTCATACCCGGTGGCCCGGTCCCCGGAGAGGCTTTCCTATATGCACCTACCGTTCTTGCAAATGTCAGCAAGGACATGCGGGTGATGAAGGAAGAGACCTTCGGGCCAGTAGCACCTATAATGGTCGCTGCTAATGAAGAAGAGGCTATGGATATTGCAAATGATTCTGAGTTTGGATTGGGTGCTTGTGTGTGGAGTCAGGATATTCAGAAGGCCACACGGCTTGCCTCAGGTCTTGAAACAGGTATGGTCGGCATCAATTCCTTCTTCACACCCCAGGCCTGCCTGCCATTTGGTGGAATTAAGAATAGTGGAATGGGTCGTGAGCTTTCAAGCCATGGGTTCTATGAGTTCATGCATGTGAGGTCAATGAGGATGCGCTGAGCTTTATGGACAATGTCACAGTATCATCACACAGGCATGCCTTTTGCTGTTGGAACAAAGTGGGGCATCGGGCACGCGCGCGAAA
>CAZBJM010000087.1:4844-7027 GCA_964492225.1 uncultured Methanosarcinales archaeon | reverse complement strand
TAGACTATATCATCGATACCTTGGAGGGCGATGAATGAAGATACGGATGAAAAGGTTGAGAAGGTCTGGACTTATCGTTGACGAGGATGAGCAGAGCCCTATGACCGGGGTCGCCAACCTTTTCGATATCGCCATGGTGTTCTCAGTGGCCCTTATCGTCGCACTTGTCATGTCCTACAATACTCCGGAGATGCTCACCGGCGAGGATGTGACCATTGTGAAGAATCCCGGGCAGCCGAATATGCAGATAATCATCAAGGAGGATGGAAAACCCATTGAGATCATGAACATGACAGACCAGATAGGCGGCGGGACAGGTGTGGCACTTGGTACTGCCTACAAGTTGGCCAATGGGAAGATAGTATACGTGCCGGAGGACGGAAATAAGACGTCCCAGGACTCGTCATAAGGATCAGATCAATTTCATACACATTTAAATCAAAAGAAAGTTGGTGGAGGTATTCCGGTATCGCCTGCAAGCATGACCGGAATACCCTGCACGCTATCGGAGGATAACATGCAAATAAAAAACATAGTGGTACTATTATTTAATCTTTTGTTGTTGACGTCAGTGATGACGGTGGTATCGGCTGATGAACTTGTTGGACAGGAATATGACCTGGATCTTGTTGCTGGTCTAAGTAGTGATGAGAATGGGTCCTTTGCATTTACAGATATCAAAAATGGGGATTATATCCTTTCAGGAGTGGTCTTCAGCCCTGCAATGAAGGGCATGTGGCTCACAAATGAACAGAGGATATCTGTGGTCAATGGTACGGACATCACAGGTTTGGTTCTGGAGATGCGTCTGAATAATGACTTTGATCACGAAAGGATCCTCCAGATGTTTAACAGGACCACGATATCAGGTAAGACCGTGGACAAGAAGAATGCGGGCCGTGCAGATGTGCAGTTGCTCCTCACTGGTCCAGATGGCTCTTTTGTACAGAACGTGACAAGTGATATCAATGGTGATTTCACTTTCATGGACATTCCAAATGGGAACTATACCCTTTCCGGGGTCGTATGGAGTCCGGCAATGGGTGGTATGTGGCTCAACTGTGTGCAGGAGTTAACAGTTTCCAATGGCCAGCCTATAACAGACCTTCGCCTCACTATGTTAAAGAATGACAGCTTTGACAGTGAAAAGGTTCTTAAGATGCTTGATAGGACCACAATATCCGGGAAGGCCGTGGACAAGAAGGGTATAGGTAAGTCAGATGTGCAATTCATCCTTGTTGATAAGGATAGGCCATTCGACCTTATCAGTAAAAGCGATGTCAATGGTGAATTTACTTTTACCGATGTTCCAAATGGTAACTATACGCTTTCAGGGCTTGTATGGAGTACTGCAATGAGTGGTATGTGGCTCACCAGTGTGCAGGAAATATGCGTGAATGATGGACTACCTGTTGCGAATGTTACCATGGAGATGAGAAAGAACGATAGTATAGACCACACGACCATTCTCAGTATGCTTGACCGCGCTGAGATATCCGGGGTGACCCGTGGTAAGAAGGGCGATGCCAAGGCAGGGACACAGCTTGTGTTGATGAAGGTGATACCAAAGGCAACAAAGCCTGTGCTACCGGATCCAATACCAGAGGAGCCCTTGGTCACAGAGAGCCCTTCCATTTTCGTTGCCAATACTAGCAGCGATGGAGCAGGTGTTTTTACATTTATGGATATCCCCGATGGCAATTATACGCTCTCTGGGATAATATGGAGCAGTGCAATGAAGGGCATGTGGCTCACCTGTGTGCAGGATATCACGGTCAGTGGTGGGCAATCACTGGACAATATAACTATGGAAATGAGGAAGAATGACAGCATCGACCATAATGCCATTCTCAGCATGTTGAATCGCACAAACATCCAGGGCAAGACCGTGGATAAGAGCAAGGTCGCAAAGCCTGGAGTGCAACTTGTGCTCTGTGATAGCAATGGTGCCTTTGTGCTCAATACCACCAGCGATATCAATGGCGATTTCTTCATTCCTGAAGTGCGTGACGGCAATTATACCCTCTCTGGTATAATATGGAGCAGTGCAATGAAGGGCATGTGGCTCACCTGTGTACAGGATATCACGGTCAGTGGTGGGCGATCACTGGACAATATAACTATGGAGATGAGGAAGAATGACAGCATCGACCATAATGCCATTCTCAGCATGCTGTATCGCA
>CAZBJM010000087.1:0-4744 GCA_964492225.1 uncultured Methanosarcinales archaeon | reverse complement strand
ATGAGGAAGAATGACAGCATCGACCATAATGCCATTCTCAGCATGCTGTATCGCACAAACATCCAGGGCAAGACCGTGGATAAGAACAATGCCCCAAGGTCCGGGGTGCAGCTTGTACTCTGTGATATGGATGGGTCCTTTGTGTTCAACACCACCAGTGATGCAAGTGGTGATTTCATCTTCAATGATGTAGGTGTGGGGAATTACACTCTCTCAGGTGTCCAATGGAGCAGTGCAATGAAGGGCATGTGGCTCACAAGTGTGCAGGAGATATGTGTACATGATGGGTTAGCTGTTGAGAATGTCACCATGGAGATGAGAAAGAACGATAGTATCGACCATACGGCTATTTTGAGTATGTTGGATCGCTCTATGGTACAGGGTGTCACCATTGACAAGAACAAGAACATCAAGCCTGATGTACAACTTGTGCTTACAAAGAAGGCCAAAGTAGGACCTTCTGGGCCAAAGCCTGATATACCTGCCCCAGAGCCTGTCAGAAAACATGTGAACATCACTTTCATAAGTGGATATGGGTCCTATGAAAGGAGTCTCACAGAAGCGGTCAAGCGCATTAATTCTAGGACCGACCTCAACATCACTTTGAGCAACTATATCACTACAAAACTACCTGCCAGTGTGGACCTGAGCCAGCAGGATATCATATATGTTGTAATGGTCACCCAGAACGCTGCTTTCTTTGAGGATACGGTCAAGACGGCCATCGCAAACGGTGCGGTTGTCATAGGTAGCAACACACACCTGCCGGAAAGCTCATATAAGGTACCAGAGGGGTTTGTTGACCAGAAGGAGTTCAAGAAATATCTCTCCAACTATTGGTCAGGAGCATCTTCCGATGAAAAGAACTTCGATAATCTTGTCCTCTATCTTGCAAAGACCTATGGCGGACGGGCAGATCTTGTGGTAGAGCCTCCATCCAGCTTGTACAGTGCAATATACCATCCGGCAATGAACACCACATCCACGGAGTTCTTCACGGGCAGTGCAGAGGAATACTTTAACTGGTATGCATCCAGGACCGATGGTCATGCCTTTGATGAGAACGCTCCCACAATAGGCATCACCTTCTACAAGGCTTACTATCCCGATAGGATGGGTCCAATTGACAAGCTCATCGAGGGATTCGAGGCAAAAGGTGCCAATGTTATCGCATGTTACGGAGATGCAGATAACTTCCTTGACAAATATCTGGACCACAGCAATGCGACAAAGGCAAACGCTGTTGTTTCCTTCCATTACAGGAGCAATTATTTCAATGTGGAGTCCTTGGGTGTCCCGGTGTTGAACGCTGTGCTGAACTCCTATATGAACACCAGCCAGTGGCTCAATAGCAGTGCACCGCTTCCGGTCACCAATATGCTCAGGATATACGGTCCTGAGGGAGAAGGGGTCTTTGATCCTATAATGATAGCTGCCCTTGAAAAGGTTGCAGATGGTAATAACAGTGTGGAGAAGTATATTGTGCACGAGGGTCAGGTCTCCTGGCTCGTTGACCGCAGTATTGCCCAGGCCATGCTTGGTATCAAAGCCGAGGCCGATAAGAAAGTAGCCATTGTCTACTATAATCACGGCGGGGGCAAGGACAACATTGGTGCATCGTATCTTGAGGTAGCTCCGAGTATCGTTAATCTGGTAAAGGGCATGGACGATGCAGGGTATGATGTCGATGTCGGTCTTATCCCAAACAAGACTGCACTTGTGGACCTGATGGTCCGACAGGGACGCAATGTTGGTAGCTGGGCACCAGGTGAGCTCGATGCACTCGTAGCTTCTGGAAAGACCGTATTGCTTCCTGAAAGCACCTACGTATCATGGTTCAATGAATTGCCTGAGGAAAGGAGGAAAGAGGTCATCGATGTATGGGGTGAAGCTCCCGGTAAACTTATGGTACACACAGATGCCAATGGTGACAGGTTCATTGTGCTACCTGTGATACGTCTCAGTGATAATGTCATCCTGGCTCCCCAACCATCACGTGGTTGGATGGAGAACTACGACACGCTCTATCATGATACAGAGCTTGCACCCAATCATCAGTACATTGCATTCTATCTTTGGATGCAACATGGGTTTGATGCTGATGTGATGGTCAACATGGGCAGGCATGGTACCGTGGAGTGGTTGCCAGGAAAGGAGTTCTGTCTTATGTCTACCGATTGGCCTGGTCTTATGGTCGGGGATATCCCTGTCATCTATCCATATGTCATGGATGGTATGGGAGAAGGTATGCAGGCAAAGCGCCGGGGTAATGCAGTTGTAATAGACCATCTGATACCACCGGTGCTGTCAGCTGGTCTCTATGGGAATTACAGTTTGCTAAGCCATAAGGTCACAGCTTATCAGACCTCTGTTACCGAGGATGCAACATTGAAAAAGGCCCATTTGCAGGATATCGTGAACCTTACACTTGAACTTGAGCTACAGGACCGGGTCAATGTAAGCCTGGCACAGGACGATGCAAGTGTTGATGCATTCCTGGACGAACTTACCGATACGCTCTATGAGCTCAGGGCCAGGTCCATGCCCTATGGTCTGCATATCTTGGGCGAGGCACCAAAGGGTGATGAGCTTGTAGGTATGGTCAGCTCTATGCTTGGCAGTGATCTTGTACATAATGTGGAAAAATACAATAGTTCAGCGACTGCAAGCTTTGATCTGCTCTCAAAGGTATTGATAGAAGGTATGGATATCAATGCAGCACAGATGGAAGTACTGGGTGCGACATCTTTGGATATCACAAGGGACCTAAAGGAGGCCCAGGGCTACAAGGCGAAGCTTCTGGAGGCTGATAATGAGATTGCACAAGTGCTTGCTGCAATGGATGCTAAGTACATCAAGGCAAACCTTGGAGGAGATCCGGTGCTAAGACCCGATACCCTACCTTCCGGAAGGAATTTCTATGCCTTCGATGAGCAGCTCATACCCACAAAACAGGCATGGGAGGAAGGAAAGGCCCTTGCTGACAAATGGCTTGCCCAGTATCATGCAGAACATGGTTGTTACCCTTCAAAGGTAGCTTATATCCTTTGGGCAGGAGAATCCACCAGGCACGAGGGTATAATGGAAGCACAGGTGCTTTATATGCTTGGTGTGGAGCCTGTGTGGAACAGCAAGAGCGCTAAGGTAGAGGATGTGGCGCTCATACCAGCATCGGAGCTGAATAGGCCACGTATCGATGTCATGGTACAGATATCAGGTCTATATCGGGATACTTTCCCAAGGAAGGTACATTTGTTGGACAGGGCTGTCCGGCTTGCCTATGCTGGGGACGGAACTGAGAACTATGTTAGGGACAACACTGACCGGTTGCAGCTTGTACTGAACGATACCATTAAGAATGAAAGTCTAGCCCTGGACGTTGCCCAATTCAGGATCTTTGGTCCGGCCGATGGGGACTACGGTACAGGTATGGCAAATGTGGTTGCAGCTAGTGATACATGGAACGATACATCACGTATCGCACAGTTGTATATCGATAAGATGAGCAGTGTGTACGGGGAGCGTATCTGGGGACAGAGCATATCGGATTACATAGAGATGCAAACAGGTGAGTCGATACAGTTGGGTGATAGTTTTGTCTTTGAGAGCAATCTCAATGATACAGAGGTCATCCTTCACAGCCGTTCATCCAATACCTATGGTGTATTGGACATTGATGATTTCTTCCAGTACATGGGAGGTCTTAGCAATGCTATAAAGCATGTATCAGGCGATGCACCGGGTTCCTATGTCCTGAACCTGCAGCAACAGGGTGATATGAAGGTTGAGACACTCAAGACCTATCTGAACAACGAGCTTTATGCACGTTACTTTAACCCTAAATGGATAAGTGGTATGCAGCAGCATGGCTTTGAGGGTGCAAGGCAGATGAGCGAGTTTGTGGAGAATCTGTGGGGCTTTGAGGCACTCGATAATGATCTCATAAGCGATGGTGTATGGAACAAGGTGTATGAGAACTATTATGGCAATGCTGAACTTCGGGAATGGATGAAGGCCAACAACCCATATGCCTACCAGTCCATGACCGCTAGAATGACGGAGACTGCAAGGAAGGGTAATTGGGATGCATCCGATGCTATCCTTAAGGAACTTGTCGCCGAGCAGGTCAGGGAGACCGCTAGAAGTGGTGCAACCTGTTGTCACCACACCTGTGGTAATATCCTCAACAGGGCCTTTGTGGATGGTATTGCACAGGCACTTGTCAAGACCGGTGAGATGAGCCAGAGCGAGCTTGCGAGCTACAGAAAAGTAATGGAAGATGCAACCAGAAAGAATGTCGATGTGGTGCTACCAGAGGATGTCCCAGTTACTCCATCCAGCTCCTCATCTCGTTCTGGTAACACTGGCACTACGCTTAGTGTTGTTGAGGTGAGTGCAGGTAACCAGACCGCAATGTCGGATGCTGGTGCAGGTACCGATCTCGATAAGACCGCATCACTGAAGTCTCCAGTGGAAGATAGTTATGTTGAGGGCTATGAGATGACAAAGAACACTGTCATAAAGCCTGATAACAGTGGTCCTTCCTTCTCTGGGTCAGACATCATTGCCACAATACTGGTGCTTGCTGCGGTGGGGGCCATGTACATGGGCTTTAGGAGAAGGAAGAACTGAAGCAAGGGCTGTAAGTTCAGAACATTTGGATATGTGTATGGACACTCCGTGCGGCCAGGCATCGGGAGTGTCCTTGCACGCTATCGGGGGATAACATGCAAAGAAGATATCT
>CAZBJM010000086.1:0-7361 GCA_964492225.1 uncultured Methanosarcinales archaeon | reverse complement strand
ATTTTTACCGCGCCTCTGCAGCCGATTTCAAGAAGATTCCGGGGAGTCCGATTGCTTATTGGGTGAGTGAAAAAATGTTGCAAGCATTTGAAAACGGCATATTGTTGGGTAAAGTTGCAGATTCTAAGCAAGGATTGGCAACGGCTGACAATGACAGATTTTTAAGATTGTGGTATGAAGTGGTTTTTTGTAATACTGAGTTTAATGCCACAAGTATTGAAGACGCTGAGGCAAAAGCAGAGAAATGGTTTCCGTATAATAAAGGTGGTGAATTTAGAAAGTGGTATGGAAACAATGATTATATTGTGAATTGGGAAAATAATGGATTTGAAATACGGAATATCATTGATCAAAAGGGGAATGTGCGCTCAAGGGTGCAGAATACTCAATATTACTTTCAAGAATGTTTCAGTTGGTCATTAGTCTCATCAAGCGTAGCAGCTTTTAGATATAAACCGATTGGGCATATATTTGATGTTGCAGGCATGAGTTGCTTTTCTAAGGATAAACTTCTTTACTTGTTGGCTCTCTGCAACACAAAGGTTGTGATGAAAATTCTTGAAATAATAGCTCCCACAATTAACTATCAATGCGGCGATATTGCCAATATTCCAGTAGCATATGAAAAAAAGGAAAAAGAGCATATTGAAAAAGTTACAGCAGATAACATATCCCTCTCCCGTGCCGACTGGGACTCCTTTGAAACCTCATGGGATTTCACGCACCATCCTCTTGTTCCCTCTATACTAGATAAAGAGAAGCAGATGGCTTCGCAGTTTGCTGCTACAAGAATGGAACAATTCGGTTTGCTTTCCTGGTATTTTGAAAAGTGGAAACATGAATGCAATGCCCGCTTTGACACTCTCAAATCCAACGAAGAGGAACTCAATCGCATATTTATAGACATCTATGGCTTGCAGGACGAACTCACTCCGGAAGTGGCGGACAGGGACGTTACCGTGTTTAAGATATTCGATACAAAAGAGGATATCCCCGAATCTATGGGAAATAGCACTTATGCGCTTACAAAACAGGATGCTATAAAATCTTTTATAAGCTATGCCGTTGGCTGTATGTTCGGGCGCTATTCTCTGGATAAGCCGGGGCTTGTGCTTGCAAACCAAGGCGAGCGGTTGAGAGATCATATGGAGCAGGTACCGGAGCCTAGCTTCATGCCGGATGCTGATAATATCATACCAATACTTGAGGACGAGTACTTTGAGGATGATATTATGAGTAGGTTCAAAAAGTTCCTCAAGGTTACCTTTGGAGAGGAGCTTATTTCGGAGAATTTGGATTTCATTGCAGAGGCGCTGGGGGGTAGTGGTAAGAAGTCGTCGGAGGATGTGATAAGGGATTACTTCATAAAGTCTTTCTATAAGGATCATGTGAAGATGTACAAGAAAAGACCCATATACTGGTTGTTTAGTTCAGGCAAGGAGAGGGCTTTCAATGCACTCATTTACATGCACAGGTACAACCGGGAGACTTTGGCTCTAATGAGGACGGATTATCTACTGGAACTTGAAAGCAAGCTGGATGCAAAAAGAGCGATGATAAAGTCAGATATTGGGAAGGATGCTCAAGAGAAGGTCAAGCTTGGAAAGATGATAAGTGAGATAATGGAGTATGATGAACTGCTAAAGAACAAGGCTGACGAGTATATTGAGATAGATCTGGACGATGGAGTGAAGGTGAATTATGAGAAGTTTGATGGATTGGTGGAGAAGATATGAATGAAATAGAAGAAGAGTGAGACTCATTCACAGCTCTATGTTGCCAAGATTTTTCATAAGTTTCCCAACAATACTGGCTTACAGCTTACAGAATAATTTAGGCAATAGTCGCTTCAATAAATAAATATGTTACATTCAACACGAAAATTAAAAAAAATGGATCTCAAACAATGTTAAACCCTGAAAAGACCACTCAGAGCATACTTAAGAAATTTGAAACCCTTGGCGAATTTGAGAAAAGGAAAATAGTTTTCTGGTATGATAAGGACAGAACCGCCGATAAAGAAGGACTGGAACAGATAAGTGAAGCTCTTTGGGAAAAAAAAATAAAACTACATGTGTTGAACAATAACTTTTTTGAAACAAAGAAAATGCTTGAGAAGGATGATACCGAGTCCAGTTATCTGATCTATTCGAATGAGGCTGAGAGGGCGCCGGAAATGAACTGGCTACTGGATATACAATTGTATTCAGAGAGGTTTGAGAATAGCAGAATATCGGACATCAAAAGTGAAATCGGAATCGAAAGCTATGATATGGATAGATTCCTTGAAAAACATCAGCAGTTCTTTGCAAGCAAGAAAAGAGTGGAACACCTTAAAAGGCTGTATCAGAACGACTGGAGAATAGAAGAGTTCACATTGGGGTTTCTAGGAGTAATTTCAAACTCATCTACTACAGATATCAAGGAGATTACTAGGAAAATACTCATCAACTCATTGGACGAGAGCAACAACAATGTATGGGAGGAAATAGTAAGATTTGAGCTGGTAGAAGAGTTCTGGGATATAGTGGATCGCTACTTTGGATATAAATCTGAAGAAGCAACATTAAAGAAACTCTTCCTAAGTTTTTTAATCACACATATCTCTAGGAACACAAGTATTAACATCAAAAAGTATAAGGCTTACAGTAATTCATTCAGTAACGAATGTGAAATATTCATCAGAGGCTGGATGGACAACTCTAAAGACTCGAAAATCTTTGATGAGTATTGTGAGATATTGCTAAATGATGAAAAGTTGAAAAAATATCTTAACACCGAAATTCATAAAACAGATGTCAGCGACTATATAGAAGCAGAATCTCTGGCTCTGTTTGATAAGCATATCATTCGAAAGATAGTTGATGAACTGGAAAACGACAAAGAGAACTTTGACAAGTATCTGGAATGGATAAGCAGCAGGAAAACAAAACATTGGTACCCTAACTTTGAAAACATCTACAATGCTCTCGAATATGCTGTGAAACTGTACCAATTTGCAAAAGAGTTTAATGAAGAAAATCTCAGCGAACAAAATCTCAATCAATTCTTCAAGAACTACACTGAACGTTATTACCTAATGGACTATTATTATCGCAAGTTTTACTACAATTATGATAAGGACAAGGAAAAAGAAGACCTAAAATCCATAAGAGAACGAATAGAAAAACTTTACAACAACAGACTTCTTGACAAGTTGCTCACGCGATGGAGTGAACTTATATCCACTGAAATGGACGGACGATGGAACATTGAACTCATTGACCGTCAAGATGAATTTTACAAGCTCTACATAAAAAACATCATCAAACGCAATGAAAGGGATAAGATAGCCGTTATCATCTCAGATGCTATGCGGTATGAAGTGGCTACTGAGCTCCAAGATGCACTAAACAAGGACACAAAAGGTACGCTTGAACTAAAGTACATGACAGGATCTCTACCATCCTATACCAAATTGGGTATGGCTAGCCTTTTGCCGCATGAGAGATTAGAATATAGGAACCAGACTGTGTTTGCAGATGATATCAGCACAGAAGGGACAGAGAATCGAGGCAGGATACTGGCAAATACGGTGCCAGAATCCATTGCTATAAGCTATGAAGATATAATTAATATCACACGAGATAAAGCCCGTGAAAAGTTCAAAGGTATAAGACTTTTCTACATATATCATAATAAAATAGATGCCACAGGGGATCATACACTATCAGAACATAGTGTATTTAATGCAGCAGAGGAGACCATTTCAGATCTTAAGAAAATCATTGAAAAACTAACGAACTTCCAGATACTTAATAACCTAATAGTAACAGCAGACCATGGTTTCCTATATCAGAGAGATTCTTTGGAGAACTATGATAAAGTAGAAACAAGCAATTTATATAAGGATAAAATAGTAGCTTCAAGTAAGCGTTTTATTTTGAGCGAAGAAGATATCGATCTCATGAACGTGCATAAATTTGATATGAACTATATCATAAATTCACCATCAGAAAATAAAATGTTTGCATATGTCCCCCAAGCAGACCTTAGATTCAAGATGCAAGGCGCCAACAAGAATTTCGTACATGGAGGAGGGGCTCCACAGGAAATAGTTGTGCCTGTGCTCAAGTATTCCTACCAAACAACTGCTGATCTCGATAGAAAAGGCATAAAACACGGTAAAGTAGGCTTAGCTGTAATCAATCCAAGCAGAAGGATCACAAGCAATTCCTTCTCTATTAATGTTCTCCAGACTGATAAAGTCACAGACAAATTGCTTCCAAGAAGGTTCAGGATAGCATTATGGGATAGAGATGGCGATGAATTCAAGGTTAGTGATGAAAAGAGTGTTATTACTGAAAGTACTTCTGATGAACCTGCGGATAGGCAACACAAAGTTACTCTTACAATAACAGGTGAAGTTAAGAACAAGGTATATTACATAAGATTGATAGATGAAGACCCAACAGAGATCAATAAGGAAATAATAGACCCAATGCCATTTGAAGTTGATCTATTGATAAAGGATGATTTTTGAAAACATATTGAGTGGATATCATGCTGATAGAAGAAGCTGACATTGGAACCGATGAAAAGTTGAATTTGTATTTCCAGGGAAAAGTTGTCAGGAAAGACCTTACAAAATTGGTAAAAGTAGGTCACAATGTCCCAGTCTACGTTCTGGAATACCTCTTGGGTGCCAACTGCGCCACCAATGATGAAGAATTGATACAGCAGGGCGTAAAGAAGGTAAAAAGCATTCTCTCAGACAACTATGTACGTCCTGATGAAGCAGAGAAGATCAAGTCAAAGATCAGAGAAACCGGCTACTATACTATCATAGACAGGATAACTGTCAAACTTAATGAAAAAAGAGATGTATACGAAGCACTCTTCTCCAACCTTGGTCTGGCAAAAGTAGAAATAGACTCGGAATATGTAACAAAATATGATAAGCTTCTGGGTGGAGGAATTTGGTGTATAATCAAAATGGAATACAGCGCAGAAATGCTTCCATCTCCATTTATAATCTCAAGTTTAAAGCCCATTCAAATACCAAACATCAATATATCAGAAATCATTGAGCAACGTAAGAATTTCACTAAGGATGAATGGATAGATGTCCTTCTCAGATCCATTGGAATGGAACCAACTCAACTGGAGGAGTCCGCAAAATGGCATCTGTTGGCGCGCATGGTTCCTCTTGTTGAGAATAACTACAACCTCTGTGAACTGGGACCACGTAGTACTGGAAAATCCCATATTTACAAAGAGATTTCGCCTAACTCTATATTAATATCGGGTGGGCAGACAACAGTTGCAAATCTCTTCTACAACATGAGTACCCGTCAGGTAGGCTTGGTAGGACTCTGGGATGTTGTAGCCTTTGACGAGGTAGCTGGAATTCAATTCAAAGACAAGGACGGTATCCAAATACTTAAAGATTTCATGGCTTCTGGTTCCTTTGCAAGAGGTAAGGAGCAAACCAGCGCCAATGCATCAATTGTCTTAGTTGGAAACGTGAACCAGAGCATATCATCGTTGCTTAAGACATCGCATTTGTTTTCCCCATTCCCAGAAACAATGAACAATGATAGTGCCTTCTTTGACAGGATTCATCACTATCTACCGGGATGGGAAATTCCAAAGTTTAGACCAGAACACTTCACTGATAAATATGGTTTCATCGTGGATTACTTGGCAGAATTCCTAAGAGAGATGAGAAAGCGTTCCTACAGTGATGTAATATACAAGTACTTTAGCATAGGTAATAACCTCAATCAAAGAGATGTAATTGCAGTAAAAAAGACATTTTCTGGGCTTGCAAAACTCATCTACCCTGATGAGAATATATCAAAAGAGAATGCTCAAGAAATACTTGAATATGCACTTGTAGGTAGGCGGAGGGTCAAAGAGCAGTTAAAAAAGATAGGTGGCATGGAATTCTTTGACGTTAATTTCTCTTATATAGATAATGATGACATGGAAGAACATTTTGTCAACGTTCCAGAAAGTGGTGGAAACAAGATAATCCCCCCAGGTCTTACAAAACCTGGACAGGTCTATGCAGTTGCTGCAACCGATTCTGGAAAGATAGGTATCTATAAAAGTGAGTTACAGGTTGTTTCTGGTTCCGGAAAATATGAAGCATCAGGTCTTATTTCAAACGCAAAAGCAAGGGAATCCATCAAGACTGCAATTAATTATTTCAAAGCCAATGCCAAATCCATAAGCCAATCGATCTCAACAAAGGAAAAAGACTATTTCATGAGTCTTCAGGATGTCTATGGAGTTGGTATATCTGATGGTCTTTCACTAGCTGCTTTCATAGGTCTTTGTTCAGGCGCACTTGAAAAACCGGTTCAAGAACAAACAGCAATTATTGGAACAATGACCATAGGTGGTTCAATTTTGAATGTAGAAAACTTATCGGATCTTCTACAAGTATCGCTTGATGCTGGCGCCAAGAAAGTTCTGATTCCTGTATCTGCCACATCAAAGTTGGCCACAGTCCCGCCTGAAATATTGAGCAAGCTTCAGCTGGCTTTTTATGCTGACCCGATCGATGCGGTGCATAAGGCTTTAACTTTTCCCTCTTAAACAAAATCTTAAATACATACTTTGTAATGTACGTTGCTTTACCTTCCTCTAAGGAATATTCCTCTACAAATTGCCGCTGTGAAAAATAAATGATATAGACATTATAATTCAATAAATAAATGGTATTACTGAAAAATATGTTATATACTACTGACAGAAGTAACATATATCTGTATATATAAATTTATACCAAAAGTTTGACAGTATTGTTTTTGTTGAACTGCCTCTCTCTTTTTTGGCTTCATCCAAGTTCGCCTTCTTTATCTTATCTTTAAGGCAGCGGTAAAAGTATCGCCTAATGGCATTTTTTGTGCAGTTTGGACCATGTGGCGGGAGATCGTGCGCACGCGTGAGGCAATGGATGGTAGTTGACCATTTAGATAGAGGGGTGCATTTTTTGGGATAAAGGACAGTACCAATATAAAGGAGTGATAGCTGTCAAACTTGGGATATATATTCTCGCAACTCCTTATTTTAAATTCATTACAAAGGAACAGAGTACTTCAGTACTTAAAAAATCTTTATGCCATGAGTTATATTTTAAATATAACGACCCCCTGCGCTGGTCAAAGCATATGCGCAGACGAACTGGGGCGATTCACAAACAAGCACATGGGCCCTCGATGGATAATAAGTCACGATGGTGCGGATTAAACATCACTTTCCACTGGTGTTAATGACGCGCAACGCCACAGCTAAGCGGTCAACGGCATGCCATGTTTTTCGCGCGCGTGCCCGATGCCCCACTTTGTTCCAACAGCAAAAGGCATGCCTGT
>CAZBJM010000085.1:0-7366 GCA_964492225.1 uncultured Methanosarcinales archaeon | reverse complement strand
TGTTGTTCTTTTCGGCCCTGAGCCTTGCAACGATCTCAGCACCCTCACGCCCGGCGTTCACTGCTATCTGCCTGACAGGCTCCTCCATTGCACGTTTGACAATGTTCATACCTATCTTCTTGTCACCTTCAAAGTCCTTACTGTCAAGTACACTGACCGCGTGGAACAATGTAATTCCACCTCCAGCGATGACACCTTCTTCCACAGCTGCCTTTGTGGCATTCAGTGCATCATCGATCCTCATCTTCTTTTCCTTGACCTCGGTCTCAGTTGCTGCACCAACCTTGATGACAGCTACACCTCCACCAAGCTTAGCAAGGCGCTTTTTGAGCTCCTTCTTTTTATAATCAATATCGCTGACCTTGATCTGTGACTCTATCAAAGCCTTCCTCTTCTGTATAGCTGCCTTATCGCCCTTGCCCTCGACTATTGTGGTCTTGTTCTTGTCGATATTGACCTTACGGGCGTGTCCGAGCATATGTTCAGAGAAGTCCTCAAGCTTCATGCCTTTGTCCTCACTGATGAGCACAGCCCCTGTGAGCACAGCGATGTCTTCGAGCATTTCCTTCTGTTCGTCACCAAACCCAGGGGCCTTTACTGCACAAACCCTTAATGAACCACGGACAATGTTCAGTATCAGGGCTGCCTGCGCATCACCTTCAACATCCTGGGCTATCATGATAAGTGGACGGCCCTCCTTTGCAACCTTTTCAAGCACGGGGATTATCTGGTTCATGGTGCTTATCTTGCGGTCGGTCACCAAGATGTAGGGGTCTTCGTACTCACATGTCATCTTTTCATGGTCCGTTGCCATATATGGGGATACAAAACCACGTTCGAACTGCATACCTTCCACGACATCGAGGGAGGTCTCCATGGTCTTGGAGTTCTCTACAGTGATCACACCATTGTAACCTACCTTATCCATGGCATCAGCAATGAGTGCACCTATTTGCTCATCGTTATTAGCAGAAATTGTGGCAACCTGTAGGATCTTGTTCTTGTCCTTTACCTCTTTGCTCTGCTCCTTCAGGTGTGCGACCACTTTCTCTGTGGCCTTTTCGATACCTTTTCTTACCTCAATGGGATTTGCTCCGGATGTTATGTTCTTTAAACCCTCGCTGATCATTGCCTGTGCAAGCAGTGTTGCGGTTGTGGTACCATCCCCTGTGGTATCCTGGGTCTTGGAGGCTACCTCCTTGATGAGCTTTGCTCCCATGTTCTCGAACTTGTCAACAAGCTCTATTTCCTTTGCAATGGTCACACCATCGTTTGTTACCACCGGACTTCCGGGCTTGTCAAGTACCACGTTCCTGCCTTTTGGTCCAAGGGTTATCTTGACGGTATTGGCAACCTTATCCACCCCATTGAGCAATGCCTTGCGTGCATCCTCATCGAACATTATCTGTTTTGCCATTTGATTACCTCTTTGAGATCTTTGTCTTAATTATCTATTACTTTCCGATACTACCCACAGTACTGCATTATTCTTCCACAACTGCAAGCACATCTTTAAAGTCGATGAAAACATGTGTTTCGCCGTTCAGGTCTATTTCATCGCTCTTATATCCACCATAGATGACACGGTCACCTTTCTTGAGCGGGAGCGCTTTACCATCTTCATAGGTCCCAACCCCAGTCACTATTCCTTCTTTCCTTTCCTCCTGGGCTGAATCCGGGATGTATATCCCACTTTCAGTGACCTCTGCTTTCTTTATGGCCTTTATTAACACTCTTTCTCCAATTGGTCTGATCATCATATTGATATTCTCCAAATTTTCCGGACATCACCGGTTTTCAGTTCTATCATATAGGGGTGCATATATTTAAACATGTTGTTTTAGATTGAATTGATATCAATTATGTATAGATTATATCGATAAAATAGAGTAAGGTATTTATGCTTACAAATAAATGATACATACTATGGCACAACAGATCATACTCATCAACCTTGAAAAACCAAGGGAGAAAAAACTGGAGCATGATATCAGCTGGTTATGTGACAGTTTTGGACTTTCCTCAGGAAGAGATACAGAAAACCTGGCTACACAGATAGTGATGGGTCTGTTAAAGCAGCTTGCCATGAACGAAGAACGTATTTTTGCTGAGATGATAGCAGAAAGCCTTGAAGTAAGCCCTTCAAGGGTGAACCATCATGTACGTAACCTCATCAATACTGGACTGCTATATCGGGAACGTCGTGCAATATGCCTGCGCGGTGGCAGTCTGAAGGCTGCGGTCCGTGAAATGAGAAAGGACTCTGACCGTATTTTTGATGAACTTGAAGAAATAGCAGAAGAGATAGATGCACGTATGGGGATCAAGAACAGATAGAGATCGTCTAATTAGCTCATATTTCCTCCACTTCTTATCAGATGATCGGTTAACAAAAACGCATGCTAAATATAACGAAAGAGGTGGCACCTTTTTACAGTCCAACCCCCGGCTAGCAGCCAGTCGCGCGCGTTTTTCCCCAGGGGCGGGCAGTATAAAGGAATTAACGTGAAAAATGGAGTATGCTTAAAAAGCGATAAGAACATAAAGCGAAATTCTGATCAGACAAGCTCAAATAGGCAAAAGAATAGTAGGCTCTGGAAAAACTCTCCTCATTTCAGCACATCGACCAGCGCAACCCGCTCGATGACCAGATGTGGCAACATCTCCTCTCCCACAGCAGAGAGCTCAAGCTCGGAAATATCGAACTGCTGCATGATAAGGTTCTTTTTTGCAGGAGAGTACCCTATGACCTTTTTTTCACATAAGATACCTTTAAGTGAACTGACAGACCTTTCCACCCCTTCAGGGCTTCCTATTACAACGAGGACAAGGTCCATGTCCCCCTCATGCAGGCCCATGGAAAAGGCCTCCTCTATCTGCCGTTTGCCCGATGCATAGCGCATGACCTCAAGACCGATATCTCGGGCTGCATTATACCCGCCTTCTATAGCCTGCTGTGCTTTTGCAACAGCAAAAAGGACATGCTCCTCCCCGGCCACCTTTGCCGCATCCATGGCCTGTATCACGGTATTGTTCGCCAAGGAGAACGAAGCTAGCTCCTTCAGGAACTCAGGTACTTTTCTTATATGAATGCTACCTTCAAGTATCCGGACCTTTGTGTGAGATGACATAGACAGACAAGGTCCTGCTTTTGAATAAGCGTAACGGTGAGTTTGCGTATATTTTATAAAGGTTGTTAGTTATTGCTTGACACCACAAAGAAAAAGACAGAACATATCCAAAGAACTAATGTCCAGTATGAATGACAGATACATAAAGTTAATATCTGTAACCGATGACTAGGACATTCATTCATTAAGGAACCATATGAGGAATATACCAGAAATGTATCAGGAACAATCTCCGGTGAAGGTGTAAATGATGGAACAGGACTATGATCCGCAGACAATAGAGAAGAAATGGCAGGACCGGTGGGATGCTAGCCGGGTATTTGAGCCGGAACCAGATGAGAGACAAAAATACTTCATAACCATACCATATCCCTATCTGAACGGCAACTTACACGCCGGACACACGCGGACATTCACCATAGGGGACGTACTGGCACGACACAGAAGGATGCTTGGTTACAATGTCCTCTATCCCATGGGTTTCCACGTCACCGGGACCCCCATCGTGGGGCTTGCTGAGCTTATAGAAAGCCGCGACCCACTGACAATGGACGTATATTCCAGACTGCATGGTATCCCAGAAGATATCCTGCATACCCTCAATACCCCTGAAAAGATAGTGGACTACTTTAAGGTAGAAGCTGAAAAGGCCATGCGCACCATTGGATATTCCATTGACTGGAGGCGCAAGTTCACGACCACGGACCCAACATACAAAAAGTTCGTTGAGTGGCAGTTCAATCTGCTCCATGAGAAGGGATTGATAGTAAAGGGCTCACATCCGGTAAAATGGTGCCCCCATGACAAGAATCCTGTAGAGGACCATGATATCCTCTATGGCGAAGATGCAACGATAACTGATTACACCCTCATAAGGTTCGAACATGACGGCATCATACTGCCCTGTGCGACCCTCAGGCCTGAAACGGTCCTTGGTGTCACCAACATCTGGATTAACCCTAAGATAGGACACGTGAAGATCAAGGTAAAGAAGGATGACAAAGAAGAGATCTGGATAGTCAGTAGGGAAGCCTATGTCAAGCTCACCTATACCGATAGGGAAGTGGAACTTATCGGTGATGTAGCTGCCAGCTCCCTTATTGGTATCAAGGTAAAGAACCCCCTGACCGGTAACGAGGTCATTACGTTGCCATCCTCATTTGTCACAGCTGACAACGGCAGTGGTATTGTGATGAGCGTGCCTGCACATGCTCCAAATGATTATCTCGCGCTTCGGGACCTCTATGATAAAGACCTTTCTGAATATGGAATTACAGAGGATCTCCGGGACATACAGTTTATATCCCTCATAGAAATGAAGGACTTTGGTGAATATCCTGCCGTTGAGATAGTAACACAGATGGGCATCAAGGACCAGATGGACCCAAAGGCCGAAGAAGCGACAAAGATAATCTACCGTCGTGAGTTCCACGGAGGTACACTGAAGAAGAACACTGGTAAATATGCAGGTATCGCAGTTTCCAAGATAAAGGACATACTTACGGCAGATCTGCTTGAGCAAGGGATAGGAGAGGTATTCTATGAGTTCAGCGAACCTGTTGTGTGTCGCTGTGGTACACCATGTGTGGTCAGCATGGTCAAAGGGCAGTGGTTCCTGAACTATTCCAATCCGGAATGGAAGGATAAGGTCAAACGATGTATAGAAAGGATGCAGATAATCCCTGAAGAGGTGCGCGTCGAGTTCAACAATAAGGTGGATTGGCTCAAGGACAAGGCCTGTGCCAGAAAGAAGGGACTGGGAACAAAACTGCCATTTGACAATGAATGGCTCATAGAGTCCCTGGGAGATTCCACCATATACATGACATATTATATTACCAATAAGTTCTTTGCAGAGGGGATAGCACCTGAACATCTCACGCCAAAGCTTTTTGACTATGTGCTTCTTGGAAAAGGTACCCTGCAGGAAACTGCCATTGAAACGGGACTTAGTGAGCTCTTGTTGGCAAGGATGAAGGCCGATATGGACTATTGGTATCCAGTGGACCTGCGCTCATCAGGCAAGGACCTTGTGCCAAACCACCTGTTGTTCTTCCTATTCCATCACGTTGCGATATTCAATGAGAACAGATGGCCACGTGCACTTGCAGTCAATGGTTTTGTTTCCCTTGAGGGACAGAAGATGAGCAAATCCAAGGGTCCTATACTATCCATGATGGAGGCTGTGAGAAACTATGGTGCCGATGTGACCCGTATGTATATCCTTTCCAGTGCAGAGCAGACACAGGATGCCGATTGGAGGAACGCTGGGGTCGAAAGCTCCCGTAAGCAGGTGGAAAGGTTCTACAAACTGGCCCAGGATATTATCACATCTGGTGCAAAACATGGTGCAGATGGGGAGCTAAAGCTCATTGACCGTTGGATGCTCAGCCGCTTGCAACAATTGGTCCGAGACACCAATAACCACATGACATCCATTAGGACAAGAGGCGCATTGCAGAGTGCCTTTTTCCTCTTGTACAATGATGTTAAGTGGTACCAGAGGCGCGGTGGAACTGCCGTGCTTTACGATGTGCTTGATGTCTGGGTCCGTCTTATGTCCCCATTCACGCCTCATATATGTGAGGAGCTGTGGTCTGCAATGGGACACGAGGACTGGGACCTTGCATCCCTTGCATCCTATCCAATCTTCTGCCCAAGGTTTGTTGACCATGACGCGGAACTGGCCGAAGAGCTGGTGCTAAATACCATATCCGACATCGAGGAGATCATCAAGGTAACAAAGATATCTCCAAAGAAAGTGGTGCTCTATACATCTCCGAAATGGAAGACCAAGGCACTCAAATCTGCTGTGGACATGCTCAGAGAAGGAGAGCTCAATCCAGGAGCCCTTATTAAGACCCTTATGGCAGACCCTGAGAACCGGGCATTTGGTAAGGAGATACCCAAGTTTGTACAAAAGCTTGTTCCGGATATCACCAGCATGAAGGTCGAAAGGTTTGAAATGCTCCATGAATTCAACCTTGACGAGATGAATATATTGCAGGAGAACAGCGGGTACCTTGAACAGGAACTGGGATGTCCTGTGATGGTCTGCTCAGCCGATGCACCAGGATACGATCCAGAAGGAAAGGCGAAGTTTGCAGCCCCACTGAGGCCCGCAATATATCTGGAGAAGTGAACAGTTCACTGGTATATATTGACCTCAGGGATGATACAGATCCTCCCTGCGGTCCCTGAACACAGTTATAGCTTCCCTTACTACTGAAGTTTCACGTGTATCAAGTACGCATGACAGGATGGTCTCCTCCTCTCCGGCCTCCTGCACTACCTCACCTGCAGCATTCACAATCAGAGATGCTCCAAAATATGAAAGGCCATTGCCTTCGCCTGTGCAGTTACATGCGATATGAGGGATCTGGTTCTCTATTGCTCTGGCAATTGCCAGTGTTCTCCACACATGTTGCCTGGGCTTTGGGAACTGGGCCACTGTGATAAGGATATCGGACCCTGCAAGACAGAGCTTTCTTGCAACTTCAGGGAATCGCATCTCGTAGCAGATCTCAAGACCCAGTATAAGGTCTTGCTGCACGAGCCTGATGGGAGCTATGGACCCACCGGGGGAGAAATAGTGCCTTTCATTACTGAACAGATGCGTTTTCCGATATGTTCCCAAGATCTCTCCCGAGCCCACACATATTCCAAGATTGTAGTATCTGAAGGTATCATCATTATACCCGACAGCTTCCTTTTCCATGATGGATGTAACAATGATGCAATCGCATTCCCTGGAAAGCTCCAGCAGGGTGTTCACTGTGCTACCTGAGATGCTCTCGGCCGATGTATGGATACTATCATAGCAAAAACCAGTTGAAAAGACCTCAGGCAGGACCATTAATCTGGCACCTGCCGCTGCGGCCTGTTTTATCATATTGACGGCTTTTTGCACATTTTCATCCAGGGTGCACAGGATAGGCCCCATCTGGATGCAGGCAATAGGGATTTGTGCCATTTATCCAAAATCATTTATCGTTGTCTTTTTTGTTCTGGGGGTCAGACCACTGATATCCACCGATGCCCTGAGCATACGCAGAAGCAACTGATTGGCAGGCTTGAGGAGTTCACTACCTGTGTGGTCCACCTCATATGCCGGATCAGATATGGGAATTGACATCCGGGTCATGCTGCTCGCATATTCCTTGAGCTTCTCATGCCTTGATTCCTTTATCATGCGCCCGGACCTGGAAAGATGGTCACTGATGTTCTTGGAACTA
>CAZBJM010000084.1:1511-7414 GCA_964492225.1 uncultured Methanosarcinales archaeon | reverse complement strand
GGGTTCATTCCCTTTTTTTTTAAAAAGGAGGAACTAAATATACAAATATTCTAATAACCACGTAACACAAAAGTTATATTCAATAACACCTATCACGTCATATACATAATATAAGTAACATCGAGACATTACAATAACTATCATACACTAATGGGGATTTTCATGAGATCATTGAAGGTACACAAGGGAAGTGAGCGCAAAGCTGTCAGGGTTGAGGATGATGATGCTGATTATATGCCCATGCTCCAGGGTATTATCAATACTCGGTGCAACTATGATGGGGGGAAGATAGAGGGGACCTTGGAGGGGTGAGGATGCTTGGGGTGAAGGAAGAAGAGAGGGCTGTGCTTATTAGGAAGCTTGTGAGGGTGACCACTTGTAATACAGGGAGGTCTAAGGAAGTGTTGGATGGCTTTCTTGAGGGTGGAATTGAGCTGGATGGGCATCAGGTGTTGGTGACACGGCTTGAGAATTGGGAGAAGACCGGGAGATATGCGCTTTCATGTAGAGTGTGGGGGCGCAAGAAAGAAGTGCTCAACAAGAAGGCAGAAGTATTAGGGGAAAGGATACTGGAATTCTGCAAAAGGAAGGGTGTGGGATGTAGTAGTATATATCTGACCGATGAGCGGGACCCAGTGATACAAGGGCGCAGGTTGCGCCGGTGCGAGTTCTTCCCGACGGAAGTTGACTTTGAGATGTGAATGGACATTACGATCATCCGGAACGCTCCGGGGGGGATGCCACTCCTCCAGCTGCAATAATATACAACGGCATCCCTATTACATAACATTCTTGATGTGTGGGTATTGATATGTCCTTGGGTGTTCTTGGGTTTCCTTGGGTGTTCTTGGGTGTCCTTGGGTACTGTTCTGAGTGGTGTTCTAGTTCTCTTTAAGTTGTTTTGGTCTGTTCTTTGTTAATGTCAGTGATATTTTATGTGTAATGTTCTTTTGAAAGATGCTCTACTTTCATTTAACAAGGTATTTATCACAGTACTATATATAGCACGCATAACACTCCTTGTATACCGCAAGCACAAACGAATGCCGGTCCTACTTGGAGTCTATAATGGTAATCTATAAGGTGAATTGATGTTCTTAGTCGGAGAAGCTTTAATTGGCGAGTCACCAGAACTCGCGCATGTTGACCTTTTAATAGGTAACAAGAATGGTCCGGTGGGTCAGGCCTTTGCAAATGGCATGACACAGCTCTCAGTAGGTCACACACCTCTGCTCTCTGTAATTCGGCCCAATCTTCCCACAAAACCTTCCACATTGATAGTACCAAAGGTGACTGTCAAGAATATGGCCCAGGCTGCCCAGATCTTTGGTCCGGCCCAGGCAGCGGTTGGAAAGGCAGTAGCAGATGCCCTTGAGGAAGGCGTGTTCGGTGAACTTGACATAGAGGATATAGTCATCATCGCAAGTGTCTTCATCCACCCCGATTCAAAGGACTACAACAGGATATACAGGTACAACTATGGAGCCACCAAGCTTGCCCTCAGACGTGCCCTGGCCGGTTTCCCAGACAAGGCCACAGTGCTCAAGGAGAAGGACAGGATGGGACACGCCATAATGGGCTTTAAGGTAACAAGGCTATGGAACCCCCCATACCTGCAGGTAGCCCTGGACAACCCCAACATCGAGGCCATACTGAATGTAGTGGGCCAGTTGCCAAAGAGCGACCACGTGATACTGGAAGCAGGCACACCGCTCATCAAGCGCTATGGTGTTGACGTCATCTCCCGGCTCAGGGAAGTACGTCCCGACGCCTTCATAGTCGCCGACCTCAAGACCCTTGACACCGGCAATCTGGAAGCCCGCATGGTAGCCGATGCCACCGCCGATGCCATTGTCATATCTGCACTTGCACCAATTGAGACCATCAACAAGGCAATTGAAGAAGCCCACAAGACCGGTATCTATGCTGTACTGGACACCCTCAACTGTGATGACCCAGTGGCAGTGCTCAAGCAGCTCAAGGAACTGCCCAACGTTGTGGAACTACACCGCGCCATCGACATAGAGCACACCGAACACGCATGGGGCAATATCCAAGACATAAAGGCCCTCTCTCCAAAGATCCTGGTAGCAGTCGCCGGCGGCATACGCATCGACACCATGCCAGTGGCCCTCAAGGCAGGAGCTGACGTACTTGTGGTAGGTCGTGCAATAACCAACGCCAAGGACGTAAGGCAGGTCGCTGAGAAGTTCATCGAAGGGCTCAACAACCCCGAGATCGATCAGTTCAGGGTAATGACCGACTTCTAAAACGAACTCCCCAGTGTCACCCCTCCGGTGACACATTCTTTTTCTATATTGAGCACATATAGTGGATAACACACTACAGGAGAGAACACATGAATTCCACACTCATCGTATTGAATCTAAAGACCTTCCTTGAAAGCACCGGTGATGGCGCTGTCAGGATAGCCCGCATGTGCCAGGAAGTTGCTGATGTTTCCGGTATCAGTATTGCTGTAGCTCCCCAGTTCTGTGACATCTATCGTGTATCATCGCAAGTGGACATTCCTGTCTACGCCCAGCATCTGGACAATATAGGCGCCGGCAGCTTCACAGGACATGCCTTCCTGCAATGCATAAAGGACGCAGGTGCTGTTGGCACCCTCCTCAATCACTCAGAGAAGCGCCTCACCCTTGCAGACATCGACGCCTCGGTGAACAAAGCAAGAGAAGCAGGCCTCACAAGCATCGTATGCACCAACAACGTAGCAACATCCGCAGCCGCCGCAGTCCTCGGACCCGACTATATCGCCATCGAACCGCCAGAGCTCATCGGCAGCGGCATCCCCGTATCAAAGGCTGACCCAATGGTGGTCACAGGCTCGGTCGCCGCCGTCAAAAAGGTGAACCCCTCGGTCAAAGTGCTTTGCGGCGCCGGTATATCAAAAGGCGAGGACCTCAAGGCAGCTCTTGATCTGGGCTCCACCGGTGTGCTGTTGGCCTCTGGCATCGTCCGCTCCAAGGACCAGAAAGCAGCACTGGAAGACCTTGTCAGCCTGATATGACCCCCGGGTCATCACCTATATCATATAAGTTCAAGGAGAAATAAGATATGAAGTTCAAAGACTATCTGCTAATAGGTTTACTGATATCATTTATAGTGCTCATCTGGAAGCATCTGAGATCTTAAGGTCATAGGAACCCCCGGGTCTATCCATCATCGATACGCCCGCGTAGCTTCCCATATCTACATCCCATCACCATGAGTGGATGCCCTCCATTGTGTATCCCGCCCAGGTCCATATCCATCAAACACACCCCCTCTTTTTAAGCTTACTCCCTTTTCACGTTAAATGATGCCCACCCTCGGGAAGAACGCGCGCGCTTGGCGGCGAGCCGGGGGTTTGACTGTAAAAGGATGCCGCGTCTTGTTAGAAAGATGAGCTGGTCCATTGCTAACTGATCATCTGCAGAAATGAGGAAATATGCGCTAATTAGACATTCTCACAGCTCTTAATAGGAACTATAAGGAAATAATTTATGTCACCAGGATATAATATAGAACAAATGAAGGTGATAACATAAGACCTATTCTCCAGGTTGCCCTTGACCTGCTGGAAACAGACCGTGCCATCCAGATAGCAAAAGAGGCAACAGAAGGCGGTGCGGATTGGATAGAGGCAGGCACACCCCTTATAAAGAGCGAAGGGATGGAAGTTATCCGAAAGCTTCGGGCCGCCTTCCCAAAACGGACATTGATAGCCGACATGAAGATAGCCGATACTGGGGCCATGGAGGTCGAGATGGCTGCAAAGGCCGGGGCCGATATCGTTGTTGTCCTCGGTAGCGCAGATGACTCCACAGTACTTGAAGCTCTCCGCGCGGCAAAGAAATACGGTGCCAGGATAATGGCCGACCTCATATCATCTCCAGAACCTGTAAGCAGGGCTAAGGAGCTTGAGCAGATGGGGGTTGACATTATAGCCGTCCATTCAGGCATTGACCAGCAAATGATGGGTCGTGACTCCCTCACCGTGCTCATGGAGGTCCTTCGGGAAATAAAGGTACCCGTTGCAGTTGCCGGTGGCCTTGATGTTGATTCATGTGCCAGGGCCGCAAAGGCCGGTGCCAGTGTCTTGATAGTAGGAGGCAACATCGTCCGCTCTTCCGACGTGACCTCTTCGGCCCGTGCCATCAGAAGCGGCATCGATGCGCCTCTTGTCACAAGTCATAGCGAGAAGAGCCGTGATGATGAGATAAGGGACATATTCATGGCGGTCTCCACTCCCAATATTTCCGATGCCATGCATCGCAAGGGAGCCATGCAGGACATATTCACACAGGTACCCGGCAGGAAGATGGTCGGCACCGCCGTCACTGTCCAGACCTTCAAAGGCGATTGGGCAAAGGCAGTAGAGGCCATAGACGCCGCCAACCCCGGAGATGTGCTTGTAATATACAATGGTAGCCGCCATGTAGCCCCCTGGGGCGGTCTTGCCACCCGCAGCAGTCTGAACAAAGGCATTGCAGGGGTGGTCATAGATGGCGCTGTCCGGGATATCGATGACATACGCAACATGACGCTACCGGTATTTGCCACATGCAATGTCCCCAACGCAGGAGAACCAAAAGGTTTTGGGGAGATAAATGCCGAAATAGTATGCGGTAACCAGACCGTAAGACCAGGCGACTATATCATCGGGGATGACAATGGCGTTGTTGTAGTACCCCGGGAGCGTGCCTATGAGATAGCAAGGCGCTCCATGGAAGTTGAAAAGAACGAACAGCGTCTGACAGAAGAGATACGGCGAGGCGCCACCCTCTCTGAGGTAATGCAACTTAAGAAATGGGAGAAACAATAGCTATAAAACAGGATGGAGATATACCAGATGGAACAGATAATGGAAATACTTAAAGTGCTCACATGCATGCCATTTTTACTATATGCATGCTACTCCGACATAAGGACCCGCAGAGTGGTCAACGAGGTATGGGTGGTGATGTTTGGTGTTTGTTATATATTCATCCTATACGATCTCATGAACTATGGCATGCCCTATCTCATCGGGAACCTCATCACATTCTTATGCATCTATATCTTTGTCTACATACTCTTTATATTCGGTGCCTTTGGAGGTGCTGATGCTAAAGCCCTCATGGTGATATCGCTCATTGTACCCACATTCCCCAAAATAACAACACTTTCCGGCACATCTCTTCCCCTCCTGGGAGTACCATTCACCAAAGCCTTTGCCTTCAGTGTCTTCGCTAACTCCATAATACTCACGGTCGTAGTTCCACTTGGTCTTTTCCTCTATAATCTCTTGCGTAATCCCTTAAAAGAATCACTAAGGCGACCGCTTTACATGCTCATAGGCTACAGGACCTCTATATCTGGATTGGAAAAGCCCCACATACGCATGATCGAATCCTTCAGGGAAACCGATGAAGGCCCCCGTTTCTCCTTCTCAAAGACAGGTACTGAACTGACGCCCCAGGTCATCAGCACACTAAAAGGTCATGTCCGTGCAGGCAGAATGGATGACAAGATATGGGTAACACCAGGATTGCCTTTCATGATACCCATCACGGCTGGATTCATCACTGCAGTTGTTATCGGCGACCTTATGATCTATATGACCGCATACTTCATGATGCTATAAAAGGGACATTTGCACCAAAGGATGATACTCGGTAACTCTCCCAAATGCTCCCAAGCCCTCGCCCACCGCCAAACAAAGCGCGCGCATTTGCATGTGCCCCGTCCAAAGATACCAGCGCATCGAATTATCACACAGGGCACGCAAAACCACTAGATGTTTGCCGTTTGGACATAAGGACGCCCCCATTTTGTCCAAGATTGACATTCCAGCTCAAACACATCTATTAGGTGACACAAAAGCCTCAAGAATTATGACCGATACAGGTATTGTCATGCTA
>CAZBJM010000084.1:0-1411 GCA_964492225.1 uncultured Methanosarcinales archaeon | reverse complement strand
GACCTCACGAAGGCGATGAGGGACTTCACAACAAAGTATCTTGGTGGGATAGGCCTTATCGATGGCGCTATCATGCGTTCCCGCTCCCCTTCCTGTGGAGTTGGAGATACAAAGGTATTCGCGTCACCAGAAAGCCTAACCTGCTTGCACGATACAGGTACCGGCTTCTTTACCCGAGAACTACAGGAGCGCTTCCCCCACATTCCTATATCGGACGAGAAGCAACTTGCAGACCCATTGCTAAAGGGCCATTTCCTAACACATGCATTTGTATCGACAGCATTCAGGGATGTGGTCGCATCAGAGAACATGGATGCTCTCCGGGAATATCATAGTCACAATGAACTACTGTTCCTCTCACGGGACAGGGATGCATCTGCCTCAATGGGAAGGCTTGTTTCCGAAAACAATCGCTTCGAGGATATAATAGATGCCTATGGCCATCATCTACGACCCCTCCTGGCAAAGCGTGTAGATATAGGTCTTGAAATAAGTGTGCTAAGGCATGTTTCCAGTCAGTTCTATGGGTCACTGGACCTTGCCAGTAAAAGGCACATCGAAGCCCTTATTACTAGGCTAGATAATGAGCCCACTCTCCTTTTTGAACTGAAGCGCCAGTTACTCCATTACCTCGTGCATTTCAACATAGACGGTCTCATACATCAGTCCTACTTTTGCCCATATCCATGGCAACTCATGAACGAAACGCCCTAAGTTCCAATGTATCTTGCACTTCTCCTCGTGTGCATCACTGGTCCTTGGTATATGACAACATCTGTATTCAAGCTAAAAAAAAATAAAAATGGTGGTTCTAATTATGGATGTCCTTGACATACGGGATCAAGTATATACATATAACACCTCATTGTATATATAACATCGTATCACGATACATATGTTATATCAATGGTATATGTACGTTTCATGCATGGCCGTTCCTACTCTTTTTTTCCTCATTGGACCCGGACTGGATATTTGTTCAATAAATCAATAAAACATTAGTTTGATGATGTTGGCATACAACTATATGGGCATGATGGAAAAAGAATGTATTCTGATACTGATAAATAAAAAATTAAAAAGGACGATGGTTAAATATTGGAGGTAGTCTTAATGTTTGGAATCAAGTATACTTGATACGACTTCATCCTATAAGTACTATCGTATGTAGGTAACATGTATTGCTGAAAATGGTTACTTTGGTAAGACTTCTAAATGGGTCCGAACATACGCCTGCTTTGTATAGGATTGTATGAAAATGGACTAAGGCAAGTAATGTTTAGTTATGTGCATAGAGTGTGTGTATTTCTGGAAAAAACAAAAAAAGTGTATTCTAATGCTGAAAATAAAAAAATAAAAAAAGGAGTTGGTTAAATACTGGAGGTAGTCTTGATATGACAAATCAATTATA
>CAZBJM010000083.1:0-7520 GCA_964492225.1 uncultured Methanosarcinales archaeon | reverse complement strand
GATAATGCTATTGAGGCAGGCTTTGTAGAGGTATTGCCTGCCGACGAGAAGGGCATAGCTCTAAGGGAGAAGGTCAATGCAAGCATGGTCAAATTAGGGAATGTCTGGAAAGAACGGCTTTTAAAAGAAATAGCGGACCAAGAAAGACTTGCCTATTACATAGAGCAGTTCGCAGACTGCATCCATTGTGATGCCTGTAGGGAGGTATGTCCTGTTTGTACTTGTGGTGCAGGGTCAAAATGTACAATGTTCCATAGCCTTGCGGATGACCATAAGATAAGCATGTACCATATGGTGCGTCTCCTGCATCTTGCTGATAGTTGTATCGGATGTGGGCAGTGTAGTGATGTTTGTCCGGTAGATATTCCGCTTGCCACTATTTTCAGACGTTTTGCAGGACCAGCCCAGCAAAAGCGGGGCTATGAACCTGGTATGGATATGAGCCGTCCTCCTTTTCTGGAGGTGATGCTGAAATGAAGCATGATGTGTACAAGACCATTTGTCCTGGATGTGGCTTTGGATGTGGCCTTTACATCAGGGAGCATGAGATGGGTGTCCTTAGCGTTGAACATTTAAAGAGCAATCCTGTCAACCAGGGGAAACTATGCAGGTTCGGAATGCAGCTACCTTTACATTATGATATGCCTGCTGCACGTTTTGTGGAGAGCTCAGAGGCTGTGATGGGGGCTGTAAAGGCTGCAGCCCAGAGGCTTAAAAAAGCTGATAGGATAGCTATGCTTTCTGTAGGCAATACTACATGCGAGGAACACCTGGCCTTCATAGAGCTTGCCCGGGTACTTAAGACCAATGTGGACATCGGTGTAGCGGCATATGCAGAACTGCCCAAGGAATGCTATTCATATCTCGAAGGTATGCCTTTTGCAGATATAGAGAAAGCAAAGAAGATCTTTCTGTTCATTGACCCTTATCAACAATATCCCCTACTCACCCGCAGACTGCTCAGCGCCAGGAGGAATGGTGCACATATAACAGCAGTTGGTACAAGAAAACTCCATCTTGCACATGAACATATGGCAATGCCTTTTACGGACCATGAAAGATCTGCCATTGACAGTGACTCCCTTGTCATAGCAGACCTGCATCCGCATAGTGATATCAAGCTGCTTAAGTATCTGCTCAACCTGACACAGGAGAAGGGAGCCAGCTTGCACCTGATGAAACCTTTTGTGAACAGTGAGGGAGCAAGTCGGCTCATTGAGGATAAGAGTAAAATGCGTGGTCTTAGCAATCTCATGGACAATATAAAGAAAGGGGAGATAAAGACCCTTGTCCTGCTGGACAGTGACCCTATAAAACTGATGCCTGATATGAGGGATACTATTGCCACGCTCAGGATGCTCGATGACCTTATCGTGATAAGCTCAACGGATGGACCTGTCAATGCAATGGCCGATGTGGTGATAGCTACAGAATGTCTGTACAAGAAGGCTGGTTCCTTCATCAATGCCGAGGGTCGTCTTCAGGATAACAGTGCATCATATACCGTGGGTATAGATGCGATATCCTCTTTGTGCAAAGAACTTGGAGCATCGGGTTTTGATTACAGGCAACTGCATGCTGTACTGCATGATCGCATGATAGAAGCACTTACCAAAGAGAATCGCAAGAACGAGTTCTGCCTCTTGGAATGTGGTGACCATGGATATCCTGTGGAAGGGCTACAAGATGGGAACTGCACCTTGCAGTATCTTTTCAATCCTTTCATGTGGTTTGACCAGCCAGATGATAATGACTTTGTCCTTCTCAATATGAACATGGTCAGGGACCTGGGTCTTAAGAAGGGGGGGATGGTGCAGATGGCTTCCGACAGGGCTAGCATAAAGATGCATTATAAGGTAGAGAAAATGCCCGATGGTCTAATTCTAAGCTGCGGGAAATTACCTGTTGCAACTGGTGCCAGGACCAGTGTCAAAGTAGAGGGATGCAAATGACAGTGATGGATAAAGAAGAGCAGAAAGCCTTTGTGGATGAGATGATGGAGCTCAATGGTCTAAAGGGGGCATCCAAACGTAGGCTCATCATGTTCCTTTGTGAGCGCTATGCATGGGACAGGCAAAAGGTCCAGCACCGACTTAAAAGGGCTACGCTGGCACAGAGGGCCAAATCGCCAGAATGATATGACCGCCCCATATGATCCCAAGACAAAAAGTAGTGTTCATATCGATGAACACCAGCATTAAAAAAGAACAGTGAAAGAGACTTATGTCCCGAGTATGTCAAGTGGTCTTTTAAGGAAGGCTTTGATCTTTCCCTGTTCGTCCACATCACCTGAGAGCTTGATAAGTTCCCACCCATCGATACCAAGTTCGTTCAGGTCCTCTTTCATAAGTTCCCATTCGCCAAAGCGGACCGATCTTATTTCATATTCCCATGATGTCATGTTGATTCACCTCAGTTTGTTTACGGAACATTCTTTTCTTGTATACAAGAACATATACAATCAGCATATAAATAACTTTTCAAAAAATTAAATTGTACTAAAGTCAAGTATACTTTACTATTACTATACTACGCCCCTATCAGAGGATAAAGCCATAACAAGGCTCAGTAGCCAGATATGCATCAGTGAATATTATGGTCTCCCTGATAACGCTTGCATCGATACGCGAGCGTCCATTATATTCCGCCAGCAGGTCTGCCTTAACAAGGAAGTTTGCAATTATATCTGCAAGGTATTCCTTTGCCAGTTCAAGGACGGTATATCCTGTATCCTGCTGCAGGGCACGCCTATATACCACACCGGCAAAATGATCAAGACGCACGATGTATTGGACATATTCCCGCAGGGCAGCGATCGCTTCAGGTGTGATGGGCCTGAGTGAAGGACCGGGGAGCCTTATACGTCCTGTGATGCTTATATCTCCATTGTGCTCAAGTCTCAGTATTTCCACATGCTTCCCGCAGAGCCTGAAAACGATCCATTGCATATCTTCTGTGAGATACGCAGGTAGATCGATGAAATTCTCAGATGAAAGCTGAGCTATGAACTCATGCCTGTTCCTTTCAGTTATCAGTTGCTCATTGATATCCATGCAGCTTGCATGCTCTGACAATCTCTCCTGAAGGACCGCAGGGGATATGTATCTATCAAAACCAGTAGCTAGTTGCTCATACATTTCCTTTCCCCTGGTCATCATTTCCTCCTTTATTTCTATCGGGAGTTGTTCCATTATCTCTTCTCCCCGAAGCCTCAAATTCCTTGAGCCGTCATAGGAGAAGCCTCTACACAGATGGCTTGTGTATAATTGTACCCTCCATCCAAAAAAGACCTTTATTGGAAATATCCTGCATAACAAAGAACGAATGGAGTAGATACCACATCTGCGGTCATCCCTGAGAAAGACACATGCGCCTCTATCCTTATGTTGTTTCATTGTATATACATTGCAGAAATACGGGTCGTCGGTCTCCCATTTTTTCAATCCTTGCGGATCTTTATTAAGGATAGCATTGAAACTTTGTTCACATTCCCTCACTTCTGCTGGAAAGCTACAACAAAATGCGCATCCTTCCAGACATGTGAAGTCCATTCCTTCAAGTAGTGTATAATCGATCTCTGTCAGTGTGGCCATAAAGGGACCCCCTGGGGTAAAAAAGCTCGTATTCCATACTCCGGATAAATATGGTCCAATGAATGGATAGATGTGGATTTATAGTTTCCTCATACCTTTTGTGCGTCTATGTCAGGTGGGTAAGGACCTTGCATTCATAGGAAAAACAATATCACAGGTAAAAGAATGACACCCATGGCATGGCTTTTACGTACCTTCAGAAAAGGAGCAAGCATCCCAACACTTGTTGAAAGTACGAATATCATGAGGCCAAAGGTCCCTGTAAACAGAAACACAAGCAGGGTGAGCAAAGCCATTACCATATAACATAGGAGGGGATAGTCCACGGACCTAAGCCACTGGTGCACTCTGTCACCAAGGTATATGGTGGAGAAATAGGACATTATCGCTGTGATGATAATGACACACAGGAAAAGTAGGAATTCTGCTGTGTACAGCTCTACTCCCCCAAGCAGGCCGGTAACCACCACCATGGCACCATTACGGGATTTACCGATAACGGCAAGAGCAATGAGTCCAAATATGGCATTGCAGGTATTGACACCAGAAATAGAGACAATGAACTCCTTTGCACAGGCAAGCCTTTCTTTATCTGAGCATGTCCCTGTATGGACTTCCAGGGACGAGGGACCCTGCTTTACGAACATGCGTGCAAATATCGTGGCAATAGAGGAAGATACACCCGGTAACCATGCAGCAAGTGATCCGGAAATGCCACCCACAAGGATACCTCTGAACATGCGTTTCCTTTCCAGTTCGGGTCTGGAACTTATTTGCACTGGTATGAAAGAGTCAGACATCAAACTTATGAACAATTGTGATGAACCAAAAAGCCCGCTGAGCAAAGGGAGCAATATCGAAGGTTCACCAAAGGATACTATAGGTCTCATCAGGTGTCCCATCCTGAAGGCAAAGACCCCAAGTATCCCACTTGTAAAAAATACAAGTAATGCAAAGGACCTGCTTTTCCAGTGTGCCAATGACCCTTGTCCTCTGACGAATTCCCCTTTTTCTGTAAGTATCATAAAAACAGCCACAGCAATGAGGACCCAAACCAGATGGTCTTGTATAAGTGGATATAGTGCAGCAACGAGCAAAGATACAGGCAGGGCTATCAACAATGCAAGGGCAACAGAACCTGCACTTCCCAGAGCTGAAAGTCGCACAGCCTCAGCCCCTCGTCCCTCCAGTAGCAGAGCATGACCTGGAAGTACTGCAAGTGCCGTGTCCTCCCCTGGGGCACCAAGGAAAATGGCGGGGATGATGTCGTGGAAGGTATGGGAGAGGGAATTTGCAAGGATAATGACAGCAACATAGAACACCGGTATGCCTCGTTCTGATAGCTGTGGGGAGAGTGCCAGGAGTATCAAAGCAAAATTATTGGTGTGTATACCTGGAACAAGGCCAGAGATAATTCCCAAAAAGTACCCAGTAATGATAGAAAGCAAGAATAATACTGGAGATAGTTCTGCAAACATATTGATACACCCTTGTCAAGGTAGACTTTTTTAAATTTTATTGCTATTTCCATGGAGAACATTTGAGATGTATTTAACTTTTTTGATTTTGTTCTGGATGCACATGCGAATTTCAAAACCGCGTGCACATATAGTAAAACAAGAACCCTTCGCCACATGCGCGCGCGTTTTTATTGGGCAACTCAATATTAGACATTCTCACATGCACCTTAACAAGAGATCCTGACAATATTCCACCTTGCCCTGCAAGACAGATATTTATACTTGTGTCCCGTTGCTGCAAAGCAATGGACAACATGATACCCTCATGCGATAAATGTAACAAGGACTCTGTGATATTCCAGAAATATTCAGGGATGCATCTATGCAGGAAACATTTTATCGAAGATGTTGAACGCAAGATCAAACTGACCATTCGAAAACACTACAGTATCAGAAGGAACGAGACCATAGCTGTGGGACTGAGTGGTGGCAAGGATAGCAGTACAACACTTTTTATCCTGCACAAGATCTTTGCAAAAAGACCAGATATCAAGCTCATTGGTATTTGTATAGATGAGGGTATAGCAAGCTATCGACCGTATACCATTGCTTCTGCAATGGAGCTGACATCCAAACTTGGCATTGAGCTCATTGTGCGTTCCTTTAAAGATGAATATGATACCAGTATGGACCACATCGCATCCTTGGATAGGGAAAAAGGAGCATGCAGCTATTGTGGGGTCTTAAGGAAATCCCTGCTCAACAAGACGGCCTTGGAGAATGGGGCAACAAGGCTTGCTATAGGTCATAATCTCGATGATGAGGCACAGACCATACTATTGAACCATCTTAAAGGAGATGTTGCAAGAATGGTCAGACTAGCACCCCCCAGGGAGCTGGAAGGGCTTATACTACGCATGAAACCCCTGCGCATGATACCTGAAAAAGAGGTCGCCCTCTATGCATACTTGCATGACCTGCCCCTTGGCTCAGGAAGATGTCCCTATGCCCACGAAGCTATGAGAGGAGAGATCAGGGTGATCCTCAATGACCTGGAAGTTGGGCACCCGGGTACCAAGTATGCCCTGGTAAAGGGTTTCGATAAGATCTCTGCCATACTTGGGAATGAATTCACTGATGATGGTATCGCTTTTTGTAGGATATGCAAGCAGGCATGCACCGGAGATATATGCCAGGCCTGCAAACTCCTTGGAAGGACCTAGTGTCTCAAGATATAATCTTCGAGCGAATACAGTTTCTTGCCAGTCCTGTTCATGTACATGCGCGTCCACCAGACCAATGTGAGGGGTTGCACCACAAACAACATGATAGCAATATAGACCATTGCCCACATATTGGACATGGGACCAGTTCCAACGAGATGATCGATACCCTGTATTATCAGAGCAATGAATGTGAGGAATAACCACATTGTGAATATCCCAAACATGTTGGACCTAAAGAAAGCTATGCTCTTTTCAATGGCACCCAGGGGATCAAGGTCTTCAATTACTACGATATAACTTACAAAGGTAAGGACAAGACCCATTATCAATGAATAGATAGCCCATATCACAAAACCCAATATCAGAAGTGAAGAGGTCTGCAATAGTCGTACAGGGTCATCGAGCATCATGGTAGCATCTCCTATGGAAAGTACACCAGGTATCAATGCCACAACCCCTGCAAGAGTTAGCAATAGCACAAGTATCTTTGCTAAGAGCATGTTGAGCATGTTCTTCTTTCCATATGCGAACATGTCCCGCAGACTGGTATCGCCCTTCTCAGATGCCTCCTTTGACATGCCAATTGCCCCTGCCATGAAGAAGGATTGTATGAGCATTGAGACAAGGAATACCAATATGAAGAAAATAACAAGTACCCAAAGGTTCTCAGATATGAGGGAGGACATGATGTCCACTGACATCTCAGGTGTCAGCTCTGCAGTATCAGAAAGCATTGATGAAGCACTGGATAGCGCAAGGATGATCGCAAAAATGATAATACCTATGAATATCAGTATGAAAAGGGACAAAAACTCCAATATGGAAGGTATGCAGAGCACAAGATTCCGCTTCCATGTCCCAATACCTTTGTGTAAGATGGTACCTACATTCTCGATCATTTATTAACCCCGCCTCCAAAATGTTCTCTTTGCATAAATAAATGGCCTTAGCAAGGATAAGCAAAGTATAAATACTATAGCAACATTCAGCCGATTACACGGGGCATATAGACACCACCATAATTAGCATTTTCATTAAATCCCTCCTGAACTTCCTCAGTGCCCCGTGAAAGGATACAATGGGTCATTGTTGTGACCTTGTTCCCATGACATGGTGTCCCGTTCATGCTTTAAGCGTCAAGGATAAATAAAAAGACATACATCCGGATGCATGCGTGGGGTTGTGTCGATAATTCTCCTAGAACAAGAATTTATGACCTTTTATGCATTAAGTCTTAAAAA
>CAZBJM010000082.1:0-7649 GCA_964492225.1 uncultured Methanosarcinales archaeon | reverse complement strand
ATCAGACAAACTCGTATAAGTAACAGTAAGGATAAAAACCATTATTACCGTTGATGGAAATTTTTGGTTAGATCAACTCCCCAAAACAAAATCTAGATATGTAAGATACTGCAATAGTCATTGAGGTATTTATGAGAAAACTTCATCGTTCAAGCAGAGATAAAAAAATTGCCGGTGTATGCGGCGGAATTGCTGAAACATATGAAATCGATGTCGTGTTGGTACGCATTTTATTTGCTATTGTACTAATATCAGGATTTGGTTCACCTATTCTCTTTTACCTTGTATTATGGATCGTGATGCCGGAGTATTAAATAACCACCAAAGTTGATACTATTTATTTGAATTTTCTATAATACGATACAAATCAGTAAAGTTCTAGATCATCATTTGAGCGGGTCTGAGCAAATTTGCTTTATGACCAATTCTCTTTTTTTGGCTCAGTAGAGCCCCTCGTTCTCATAACAAATTCTATGTTAAATTGTGAGCTTCAGTAGTTAATGAGTATACATATTCTCATGTCAAAATAACCAATACCTTCGCATGCCTGTGGTAGCACTCCATCTCAACCAGACCGCTCCATGGACAAATAAGGCGACAGCGATGATTCAATGTACAAGACATGGTCCTAAACTCCATAACACTTATTTAACCACATGTTATTAATATATTTACAAGCTAATATGTACTGGCTCGGAATCTCATCTGCCGGTGTCAGCACATGTTCGCTAAAATAAAGTCCACACTCACGATAGTACTCATAATCGCGTGCGTCGCATTACTACTGCCTTGCTCAGCATCAGGAGATACATCCACGAAAGAGCTGAACTCTGGGGACCTCTTGCTACTGAAAGCCGGACAAATTGACACAAGCTATCTCACAGACGATGCAATGTATGTGGAGATGGACCTGGTCAAAGCCCATTCCATGCAAGCGTTCGAAGAAGTGGACAAGAACGAAGAAGAACACATGTACCATATCGTTCAGTTCCAAGGTCCTGTACAGGAGATGTGGAAACGTGAAATAGTTTCAGCTGGAGCACACATATTTGACTATGTTCCAAACAATGCGTTCATGATCAGGATGAATGGAACTACAAGGGACAAAATAGAAGCTATGGATTTTGTAAAATGGGTAGGCCCATACCTACCAACATACAAATATGAAGCAAGCTTGACATCTGATACAGGTGCATCCCATGGATCCGGGGATAGGACCTACAATGTACTGTTATTCTCACCGGATGATAGAGAAAAGGCAATAGATAGGATAATAAACCTTGGAGGAACCGTCCTCTCCGATACCGGATATGCCATAAGGACAAGGATATCTCCTGAAATGTTGCCTGAGCTGGCTTCCACCAATGGCATAAGCTGGATAGAGGAAGACACACAGCCGGTCCTGAACAATGACATAGCTTCAGGTATCATCGGAGCAAAAACCATGTATCACGACTGCTCCTTGAGTGGAAGAGGGCAGATAGTTGCTGTTTGTGATTCCGGTATCGACACCGGAGTGAACGACGACTCAATGCACCCTGATATAAGAGGCAGGATAATAGACATATCTGACGTAAAAGAGGATGGGAGCTCGGCGGATCAATTGGGTCATGGAACACACGTGGTGGGTTCTATACTAGGCAACGGCTCATTGCGCAACGGTCAATATCGTGGGATGGCACCTGAGGCAAAACTGGTGTTCCAGGCAGCAGGAGATGGAACGAATAGCCTATATATACCAGACCTTAGCGCCATGCTCAAAACGGCTTATGAAAAGGGTGCAAGGATACACACCAACAGCTGGTCAAGCTCCTCGGATGGTAAATATACATACTACTCCAGCGTGGTCGATGAATTCAATTGGAGATATCCAGACATGTTGATACTGTTCGCAGCTGGAAATAGTGGAGATGGAGTAAAGACGGGTATAGTAGGTGCCCCGGGAACCGCGAAGAACTGTCTTTCGGTGGGTGCATCCGAGACCAAGCGACCTTGGAAGGACATCACATATGGGAGCAGGTGGCCATTGACATATTCTTTCGAGCCTTATAGGTCAGACCCGGTAGCCGACAACATCAATGGCATTGCTGCATTCAGTAGCCGTGGACCAAGTGCTGATGGCAGGATAAAACCCGATGTGGTCGCACCTGGGACATACATAGCATCAACAAGGTCAAGCCAGGCAAGTGGCACAGGATGGGGCCTCATCGATGAGCATTATCTGTATATGGGTGGCACAAGCATGTCCACTCCTATTACAGCTGGGGCGGCCGCGCTCATCAGACAATACTATATAGATATAAAAGGCATGGAAAGGCCCAGTGCCGCATTATTGAAAGCTACCATTATCAATGGCGCCATTGATATGACACCGGGACAATATGGGACGGGACTGGCACAGGAAATACGTGGAAGACCTGATATTTCACAGGGATGGGGACGGGTGGACCTTGAGAATTCCATTGATCCAAAACACCAGAAAACTATACTATTCTTTGATAATATATCCCTTAGCACAGATGCTTCATGGAGTAAGGAGATATACATAAACGGAGCACAAGGTGCATCCGGAAGACCATTGAGGGTCACACTTGCATGGACAGACCATCCTGGAGCTGTATTTGCTGCTAGGACCTTGGTGAACGACCTTGACCTTATCGTATATGGCCCAAATGACACATACTATGGGAACAATGGACCTGATCACATAAACAATGTCGAAGGTGTTGAACTGGCAACACCAATACCAGGGGTGTACCGGATCGTAGTAAAGGGTACAAATATACCAAATGGTCCACAACCCTTTGCACTTGTTATCTCATATGAAACGACCGATGAATTCCCACGGAATGGATCGTTCACAAATAACACCACCACCGATGTCTGTATGAACCTGACACATATCGATGGGATAGATGCAACAACCGTCATCATGAGCATTGATGGCACTACAACACCCCACAGCCTGGAAGGTATAAATGGAGGATACAGGGTCAAAGCCGTGTCACAGCAAGCATATACCGAAGGATATCACCAAGTGTCGGTCAGTGCAATGACGAATGCAAGCCAGAGAATTGAGCATAGGTGGAAGTTCTACGTCAGCACATTGCCAAATACAATAACCGTGACCGGGTTAGATGAGTGTGCCCTTGTACAGGATAGAACATTGGAGCTGAACATAAGTAACAATAAACTTTGTGACTTCAACTATAGTATTGATGGAGGAGAAGTATCCTGGTCCAGAGGGAAATACGCTTTCAATACCAGCATCGAGCTTCCCGATGGATACCATAACATCACCATCCATGCAAAGGACATTAGTGGAAATATCAGCTCAAAAACCCTTGATTTCCTTGTGTTCACAGACAGGTCCTATATAACAAGGCCACTCACCGGAAGCATCTATTATTTACCAGAGAAAGGGATCACATTGGAAGGGAATGCCACTATAGTGGATAAGGTAAGGATACATGTGAACAACGTATTGGCAAATGCCAAGATATCATGTTCAAATGGCACATTCAATGTAAGTGATATTAACCTTGCGAATGGTAGCAATGTGGTCAATATTACTCCCGTATTCAACATTTCAGGAACACAACGATATGCTAACAATGTTACCTTGTACTTGAGCTTGGGCAGTATCAAAGATATCAGTGAGGATAAGGTCAACATAGATGTCCCAGGCTTAGAAGGCATTGCTCTTCCATCCATGGATTTTAATCTGAGCGGTGTATCTGTCAGACCCTCGAGAATGTCAGCTGCTTTGATAAGGGCCCATACTCCTGAAAATGGAACGACCATTGCAGGGCCTGCCATAGACATAAAAGCAGCGAATGGGCCGGATGCGACTGGAAGCTACCAATTTGGGACAAATGTATCCCTTACCATGGCCTATGAAAGTTCACTTGCACAAAGTGAAGACAAGATCATGCTCGCATACTATGACCCGGTGGAAAGGTCATGGAACCCATACAGAAGCAATGTGAATAGCACGTCACATACGGTCACTGCAAATATCACACACCTGAGCGTGTATGCCCCGGTGGTCGACAATAGCGCTCCATCTATAACCGACATCACATACTCAAGCACAACAGGTTCCCTTACACTTACCTGGAAAAGCTCCTTGGATACCGACAGAGTGGATATCTGGAAAGATGGGATATACCTGACAAACACTACAAGTTCCATGTTCACAGACAAAGGAGCGAACACCGGTGCATCCTATGTTTACAGCCTCAAGGCCATTGATTTTGCTGGTAATGTAGGACAATGGAGCAACATAAGTATAGTACCTGACCCCAACTCTGTATCTTCATCTGGTGGAGGAGGAGGCGGGGGAGGTGGAGGTGGAGGTGGCGGTTCTAGCGGAGAGGATGTTGCAAATATAGTAGTTAAGGACATAGTTACCGTAAATGTGCTAAAGGACAGTATTACATCATTCGAGTTCAAAGAAGAACTGAACGATATCCGGAATCTGCGCTACTTCTCACTCAGGAACTCTGGTAAGATCACTACCACCATCGAAGTGCTCAAGGACACATCCGCCTTCGCAAATGGACCTGCACCGGGCATCACATATCGGAACATCAACATCTGGGTTGGTATGAATGGCTATGCAAAGGAAAGCAATATGCTTGAGCCTGTTATAGTTTTCAGGGTGAGCAATATATGGATACTGGACAATGGGATAGACCTTGGGTCCATAAGACTTAACAGATTCTCAGAAGGAAAATGGGAAGAGCTCCCTACAAAATTGATAAGGACAGATGACGATCATATGTATTTTGAAGCATCGACACCAGGATTCTCTCCCTTTGCGATAACCGGTGAAAAAGTGGCACTTGCAATGGAAAGTGGAGCAAAGAAGGAGATACAGACTGGATTTGATGGTGATATCATAGAGGTATCCTCTGCAGGTGAGGGAAAAGGAGATACAATGGCTTGGAAAGGGTTCTTGCCAGAGGGATCACACCCTATGATGCTACCACTTGCCTGTATCTTAGGGCTTATCGGAACTCTTAGTTATTTCTTCAGAAGAAAACAGCAAAATTAATATCATGAAGCTGACCATTAGAGCCTGGAGAAAAGAGTTTGAAAGGAACAGTCCTTGGTATAGAGGGTACCGCATGGAACCTCAGCGCGGCGATAGTAAATGAAAAAGATGTAGTGGCAGAGGCTACTGATATATACAGCCCCACAAGCGGAGGTATCCATCCCCGCGAGGCTGCCCAGCACCATGCAAAACATGCTTCTGAAGTAATTAGAAAAGTACTGGAAGCTGCAAAGGAAAAAGGAGTTAGTACATCAGAAATAGATGCTATTGCTTTTTCACAGGGACCGGGACTTGGGGCATGTCTTCGGACAGTTGCAACTGCTGCGAGGATGCTGGCCATTACCTTTGACATTCCCCTTGTTGGTGTGAACCATTGTCTGGCGCACATAGAGGTCGGAAGATGGAAAACGCCAGCAAAGGACCCTGTGACCCTATACGTGAGCGGGGCCAACTCCCAGGTACTTGCTTACAGGACAGGCAGGTATCGTGTGTTTGGAGAGACCCTGGATATTGGCCTTGGGAATGCACTGGACAAGTTTGCCCGTAGTGCAGGCCTGAGCCACCCAGGTGGACCTAAGATAGAACAGCTTGCATCCAAGTCTCGGAACTATATACCTTTACCCTATGTGGTCAAGGGTATGGACCTCTCATTCTCAGGACTTTCCACAGCAGCTACCCAGGCACTAAAGAGCTATCCCCTTGAAGATGTATGCTATTCATTCCAGGAGACGGCCTTTGCCATGATAGTAGAAGTAACTGAACGGGCACTGGCACATACTGAAAAGAAGGAAGTACTACTGGCGGGTGGAGTGGGTGCGAACATGAGACTTCGGGAGATGCTGGATATCATGTGCAAGGATAGGGGTGTGTCCTTCCATGTGCCTGAAAAGAGGTTCATGGGAGATAATGGTGCAATGATAGCCTACCTTGGACTCCTTATGTATAATGCAGGAGCTGTAATAGATATAGAGGATTCGCATGTCAACCCGAATTACAGACCTGATGAAGTGCAGGTATGCTGGATAGAATAAGTGGAGATAACATGGAACTTGCAAGAGGTGCTGAAGCGGTCGTCTGGCTTGATAATGGGACAGTGGTAAAAGAGAGGGTCAAAAAGAGATATAGGCACGTGGAACTGGATGAGCGCATCCGTAAGGAAAGGACAAGGGCAGAAAGTCGTCTGATATCCGAGGCAAGGCGTCTTGGTATCCCAACACCGGTGATCTATGACGTGGGGAACTCCACGATAAGGATGCAACACATCCCGGGAATAGCTCTCAAACATATCATTGACCCTGAACTGAGCAAAGATCTCGGAGAGATGATCGGTGTGCTACATAGTGGAGGGATAGTACACGGGGACCTGACCACATCGAACCTGATATATTATAATGAGAGGATATACATGATCGATCTTGGACTTGGATCTATGAGCTGTGAGCTGGAAGCCAGGGGAGTTGATGTGCATGTGCTTTTCAGGACCTTTGAAAGCACGCATCAAGGACATTTGGCACTGAAAGATGCCTTTTGTGAAGGATACAGAAAGACATTACACAACGCTGATGAAGTGCTCGAAAGGGTCAAAGAGATAGAGAAGAGGGGAAGATATGCATAATATTGTTTTTGTCACACGGAACAAGGGAAAGTTCCAGGAAGCAAGGGACATACTTGCCGAAAAAGGTATAACATTGGTCCAGAACCGGGATGGCTACCCCGAATTGCAGGAGGATGAACTGGAGCCCATCGCAGCTTTTGGAGCCAGATGGGCAGCCGATAAGCTTGGAATGCCAGTGATGGTGGATGATTCTGGCTTGTTCATTAAAGCGTTCAAGGGATTTCCAGGGCCATATTCAGCCTTTGTTGAGAAAAGCCTTGGCAATCCACGCATATTGAAGCTCATGGAGAACGAGTGCGACCGGAGTGCTGAGTTCAGGTCGGTCATCGCTTTCTGTAAACCAGGTGAGCAAGCCATGACATTTACAGGTGTTGTGGAGGGAAACATAGCATTTGAAGAACGAGGCACCGGCGGATTTGGATATGACCCTATCTTTGAATACTATGGGAAGACCTTTGGGGAAATGGGAGATGAGGAAAAGAACAAGATCTCACACCGCAAAAAAGCACTGGATAAGTTCATTGAAAGTTTTGGATAAAAAGAAAGATGGGGGAGGATAAGGAAGATGAGGCGCTTTCTGGAAGATACCAGAGCTACAGATACCATCCCCATGAAATTGCTCCTCTATCTGGTACTGACTGGCGCCATAATTATTTTACTTGCAGTCTCATGGAACGGTCTTACCCCATTCATTGATGGATACAAGACCAAAGAACAGGTCAATGGTCTAATTGTGGAACTGCTCTCCATACAGAATGGTCATGCCCGCAACATCCATGGGACATACTATATTGGGGGGTCTACATGTTGCGTACACCTATCACTTCCGGATACTGTAAGTTATATTGCCCTGGGTGTTGACCCGGACCCGGATAATGATAGGGTCCTGAACAATTCCATGTGGCTATCTGAGAACAACACTGTGCTTGTACAGTATAAAAATGGAAAGCGTGACCACTTTGTAATTAAAGGCCA
>CAZBJM010000081.1:1947-7700 GCA_964492225.1 uncultured Methanosarcinales archaeon | reverse complement strand
TCTTTTTATGATTAGGACTTTCGCATCTTGGACGGTTCATACATATATAGGTTCTTTTATATAGGCATTAATGTTTGAGTGCAAATGCCAAAAGGTCGTCTTTAAATAATTTTAGTGATTACTGCTGATAACTATGAAACTTGAAGAGAGACTCGAAAATCTAAAAGAAGAACTCCAAAAAGAGGATTTTTTAAAAGCAAGGGGTCTTGGTAACGAAGTTCCTTTTTGGATCTTTGATTATCCTCCAGAAAAGGAGTTGCTTGTGCGCAATACCATCACAAACGTAGTACAAGCTTTGGAAAAGAAGTCAATTCAAGTTCTTGAGATCGATATTTATGATGTGTGCCTTGAGATACTCGAAAAGAAAATATCTGCAGAAAAGATATGTTCTTTTGAGGAAAATAAAGGTTCCGACGAGCTACTCAAAAAACTAAAGCTTATGTTGAAGCCAGATATTTTAAAAAACGTTATTCAGCAAAAAATGAATGAAAATGAGAGATTCCAGTTGATCTTTTTAACTGGAGTAGGTAAAGCTTGGCCAATGGTTCGCTCTCATAGTGTTCTTAATAATTTGCAGCCTCTTCTTGGCAATATACCGCTTGTCACTTTCTATCCTGGAAAGTATAGTGGTTTTGATCTTAGCCTTTTTGGAAAATTCCGGGATGCAAATTACTATCGTGCTTTTAGACTTATTAATGTAGATAATGCTTCTCGGAGTTAAGGGTTTGAGCAAATGACTAATGAAATAAAAATCCAGGACCTCTTTCTAAAAGATATAAAAAGAGAAATAAACGGTGTCATCAAGGTAGACCAGGATGATGAAAGCAATGTGTATACTGAACTTGATGAATATGTTATCACCCGTGAATCACTGAAGCATCTTGACCTTTTCTTTGAGAGGTACTCAAGTTCAATAGAGAATCCCACAGATAAAATAGGTGTGTGGATATCAGGCTTTTTTGGCTCGGGTAAATCCCATTTCATCAAAATGTTGTCGTATCTTCTGGAAAATAAAGTCGTAAGGGACAGATCTGCACTTGATTTTTTCAAAGAAAAAATTGAGGATCCACAGTTATTCACTTCTATTGAAAAAGCAGTAACTTATGGCACCAAAGATGTTATTCTTTTCAATATCGACTCAAAAGCAAACACCCTAGGTCATGGCAATGAACTTATTGTAAATATCCTCATGAGAGTATTCAATGAAAAAAGAGGTTTTTTTGGGGATGTGCTCTGGATTGCTGAAATGGAGGAAGACCTAAGCAACAAAGGTCTTTATGAAAAGTTCAAGGATGAATTCAGACAGATAAATGGCGCTTCATGGGAAGAGAAACGCGAAACTTATGCTTTTGAACAAGATGATATTATCGATGCTCTTGTAAAATGCAACTATCAAAGTAGGGAGTCCCTTACAAGACTATTTGAAAGTGATGGCTCTAGCTATCATTTTAGTAACGAGAAATTTGCTGATAAGGTCAAAAAATACTGTGAATCAAAAGGAAAAGACCATCGGGTTATTTTTTTAATTGATGAAATGGGGCAATACATTAGCGAAAACAACAGCCTAATGCTTAACCTCCAGACTGTTGTGGAGGAATTGGGAACAAAACTTGCAGGAAAAGCATGGATTATTGTCACGTCTCAGGCAGACATTGATAGCATCTCTAAGAAAGATGTTAAAGATGATTTCTCTAAAATCCAAGGACGATTTAATACTCGTTTAAGTCTTTCAAGTGCTAATGTAGATGAAGTGATCAAAAAAAGGATCCTAGCTAAAAATAAAGTCTATGAAGAATCTCTAAGCTCATATTATTCTGACAAAAAGACTATATTAAAAAATCTTCTTACATTTTCCCCTGGTGGAGCTGAGATGAAACTCTACAAAGGAGAAGAGGATTTTGTAGATGTCTATCCTTTTGTCCCGTATCAGTTCTTTGTGCTACAAAAGGTCTTTGATAAGATCAGATTAACAGGTTTTACTGGAAAACATCTTGCAAAGGGTGAACGTTCCATGCTCAGTGCTTTCAAAGAAGCCAGTGAAAAATATGCAGATCGTGAGCTTGGAACACTTGTGCCGTTCCACTTGTTCTACAACACGATCGAAAGCTTCTTGGATCCTATAATTAAACGTACAATTGCGCAGGCTATGGATAATGACCATCTTGAAGATGAGGACTGTAATATATTGAAAGTTCTTTTCATGATAAGACATGTAAATGTTCTGCAACCAAGTTTAGACAACCTTGTTGTGCTTTCAATATCTCACGCAGATGAAGATAAGAGAAGATTGAAGGAAAAGATTGCAGCTTCGCTAAAACGCTTAGAGACACAGACACTTATCCAAAAGTCGGGAGACAAGTATCATTTCCTTACTAATGAAGAACAAGAGATCAATCGGGAAATAAAGAATATTGAGATCGAGAAATATAAGATCCTTGATGAAATTTCTAAGCATATTTTTAATAATGTGTGTCCTTCTAAATATAAGGATTACAAATTCAACAAATCCATCGATGAGAAAGTAGAAACAACATCCGGTGCTGACCTTACTATTAAGTTCCTGACACCCCTTTCGAATGAGGTGTCAAGAGGAGATGAGCAGAGATCTTTAAGTGGAGAGAATCTAGGTAATATTGATTCCACTGCCACTCTTCTTTTTATATTCCCAAAAGATGTGGAGTTTGTTGACCAGATACATAATTACCTAAGGATAAACAGGTATCTTAATCAAAACACTTCAAATACAAATGTTGGAGAGATTAAAGATATCCATAATGCAAAAAGGAATGATGCAGAAAAACTTCAGGAAGCATCTAAGACGTCGATGGAAGAGGGTATTTCTGAGGCGAGGATATTTGTTGATGGTAAAGAGGTCACAAGTATTGAAAAGAAAAATCCAAAAGACAGGATCAAAGAAGGACTTGATCTTTTATTTGAAAATGTCTACAAGAAAGCCAACTATGTGACCAACAACATTGAAAATGATAATGAGATCCTGAGGATACTTAAAGCGGATGATCTTGAGAGATTTGGTGCTGGGGCATCTGAGACAAATCAGCTTGCATACAGAGAAGTGCTGGATCATTTGAATGTAAAACATCAGAGAAACGATGTTGTAGTACTTCAAGAAATAAAAGACAGGTTTAAACGAAAACCCTATGGTTGGAGCGATATGACTATATCCGGTCTTGTAGCTACTTTGTTTGCAAGGGATGAGATAAAGCTAAGATTCCAGAAAACATATCTTGTCCTAAAGAGAGAAAATGCTGAAGAAATTGCTAGACATCTAACACGAAAGGATTCGGCGGATAAGTTAGTTCTAGAAATAAGGGAAAAAGCAAATGTTGAAGTGATCAAGGCTGTTCGAGCGATTTTAAGAGATGTTTTTGAGAAGGTGAATATTCCCGAGAAGGAAAATGATCTTTTTAATTTTACATACGAATTTTTCACTGAAAAACACAGAAATCTAAAACAGATCGAAAGTAGATATACTGAAGAGCCAAGGTTTCCCGGAAGGGGGCCGATAAAAGGATATATAGCATACCTTAATGCTGTCTTGACTACTACTGATCCTTCCGCTTTCCTTCAGAAAGTTGCCGAAGAAAAGGATGAACTGATCCGCTTTAGTGAGGAGGCTGAACCTGTTATTTCATTCTTTGGAGGAACAAAAGTAGAGATATTCAGAAGGGTGCAAAGAAAGCTTGACAGTTTCAAACGTGACCTTCAGTTTATGGATGAGGAGATAAAGTCAAAAGTGCAGGATATTGAAAAAATACTCAGTGAAGAGGAACCTTATTCGAATATTAAATTATTGCCACCTTTGGAAAATGAAATCGAGAGTGCTCTTTCTGAGATTCTATCTAAGCTAAAAGAAGATACTTTAAAGCAGATAGAGACAATTACTTTGGAACTAGAAAAAGAAATGAAGGGCCATGCAGTACTTACTCAGGATGTCATGGATTCTGTTCTGAAACCATTCTATGACGTCAAGACGCGTATAGCAGAAGCAAATGATTGTGTGTTAGTACAAGCACAGATTGCTCTTTTGGATAATCTCCATAGTGAAGCTTACGATAAAATAAACAAACAGTTACATACCATTAGAGAAAATAAAACAGGTTCTGATGATGTTCCAACCCCTATAAGAAGTACTAGAAGTGTCAAAGATACATCCATATTCAAAACACGAGACACTATCAGATCTGAAGATGAACTTGATAAATACCTCAAAGAACTACGAACGTCTCTGTTAAAGTTATTAGAAGAAAGCGATATCAGGTTGTTCTGATCATGGATAAAGCAAAAATCATCAAATTCTCGGATACGGTACGTGAAAAGCTCCGGCATGAAGTAAAGGATAGAGCTGCATTCTATGGCATCTATGCAAAAGAAGTACTTCCGGTTGATTCAAAACATTCCGACTCTATTGTAATTTGTGGCAAAGTCTTCAACATAAAAATAAAAGACCAGCGTGATCATCTTGTCAAAGAGATTGGTAATAAGGGCTATGAACAGGTGATGGACGAAATCACTTATACATGGTTCAATCGTTTTGCTGCTCTGAAGTTCATGGAGGTTAATGGTTATATTCCGGTCAAGGTCTTTACTTCAAACGATGATAATAGAACTGAACCTGAAATAATTACACATGCTCATGAACTGGATTTTTTGGATCTTGATTCTGATCTTGTGCTTGATATGAAGGCAAATAATGAGGATAATGAGCTGTACAAGTACTTGATATTAAAGATGTGCAATTACCTGAACAGAATCATGCCCTTTATGTTTGAGAAGATAGAGGACTATACTGAACTCTTGTTCCCTGAAAATCTGTTGCATATCGATTCCATTGTGAAGGATATTAATGAAATTATCCCCGATGAGGACTGGAGGGAAGTTGAGATAATCGGATGGATATATCAGGATTATATTGCTCCCAAGAAGGATGATGTTTTCAAGAAGTTGAAAAGTAATGTAAAGATATCAAAAGAGAATATCCCCGCAGCAACCCAATTGTTCACTCCTCATTGGATAGTCCGTTACCTTGTGGAGAACTCACTGGGTCGTTTGTGGATGTTGAACCGCCCAAGTTCCAAGCTCTATGAGAGGATGGACTACTACATCAAGCCCGAAGAACTCGAAACCGATTTTCTGAAAGTCAGTTCTCCTGAGGATATTAAGGTGTGCGACCCTGCATGCGGTTCGGGACATATGTTAGTCTATGCCTTTGACCTGCTTTATGCTATTTATGAGGAAGAGGGTTATGATCATGCAGAGATCCCTGGGATGATACTTACCCACAATCTCTATGGTATCGAGATAGACAAGCGTGCCGGAGATCTGGCGGCTTTTGCGCTTGCAATGAAGGTTCGGGGAAAAAACCGCAAGTTCTTCCAGAATCCGGTACAACCTAATATATGCGTTTTGGAAAACGTTGCTTTTGAAGAGGGTGAACTCCGTGCATACTCATCAGCTATCGGAGGCAAGTTCTTGACTGCAAACATGCAGGATACTCTGAACCGATTCAATGAAGCTGACAATTTTGGTTCTCTTATACGACCAGCCAGCACTAATATATCTGAAACTCTGCAAATGCTAAAAGAGAAGAACCTTTCAACTAACCTTACTATATTGGGTACTCATCAGAAAGTCCTTCAAGCACTAAAACAAGCAGACTACCTCAGCCCAAAGTACCATGTGGTGGTTGCCAATCCGCCGTATATGGGTAATAAGGGAATGAATGCCAGATTGAA
>CAZBJM010000081.1:0-1847 GCA_964492225.1 uncultured Methanosarcinales archaeon | reverse complement strand
AATGGAGGCTCCGTGAACGCTCCCATATCCAAGCTCATCACCATGCCAGAGGGCAAGACACTAGAGTTTAAGCGCGATATCTCTTCGCCAAAGAACATCATTAAGACGCTTGTGGCGTTTGCTAATACTGCTGGTGGGCGTTTGTTGATAGGGGTGGAGGACGACACAAGAGAGGTGCGGGGGGTAGAGGAGCCCCTGGATGAGGAAAGGCGCTTGTGTGATATTATTGCTGATGGTATAGTGCCACGCTTGGTGCCTAGTATGGAGTTGATATCTATAGGTGATAAGACCTTGCTGAGCGTGGAAGTGTATCCGAGCGGGCAACGTCCTCACTGGGTGAAAAAGGAAGGACCGGATGAGGGAGTCTATGTGCGACTAGGTTCTACTAACAGGAAGGCTGACAGGGAACTTATTGCAGAGCTGAAGCGTACAGTTACTGGCATTTCTTTTGATGAGCAAGCTCTCTTTGACAAGACTGTGGATGATCTTGATCTTGACGCGGCAAGGGCTTGTTTTGAAGGGCACAGGAAGCTGATGGAGAGGGATTTGGAATCTCTGCGGCTTGTTGTAGGACATCAGGGGCATCTGGTTCCGACTGTTGGTGGGATCTTGCTTTTTGGAAAGAACCGGGAAATGATATTCCCCGATGCTTGGATACAATGCGGAAGATTTGTGGGCAAGGACAAAGCGGATATTTTCGATCATATCGATATCAATGAGCACCTACCTGTGGCGCTTGAGAGGGTTATGGAATTCCTTAAGAAACATGCGATGCGGGGCGCGGATTTTTCGGAGTTGCGGCGCAGGGATGTGTGGAGCATTCCACTGACGATCCTGCGTGAGGCGCTTGTAAATGCAGTTGTGCATGCGGATTATTCACAGAGGGGCGCCCCTATTAGGGTGGCTTTTTTTGATGACCGTATTGAAATCGAGAATCCGGGTATACTGCTTCCGGGTATGACGGTCGAGGATATGCTTGAGGGCGCATCCAAGATACGCAATCATGTGATTGCACGTGTTTTCAGGGAACTGGATCTAATAGAACAGTGGGGCAGCGGTGTTCGCCGCATGTTTAAAGAAGCAGAAGAGTTAGGGCTTCCAAGTCCAAAGATCATTGAAGTGGGGATGCGGATAAGATTTACTGTCTACTTGGCAGAGTCCATTGCGGTGAAGTCTGATGAAATAAAAGGATTTGATGTTTCAAAGCACCAAGTTGATGGACTTGGTGCCAAAACAGGCACCATGTTGGAACTACAAAAGCACCAAGTCGCCGTGCTCAAAAAATGCAAAAACGATTGCTCTATTGTTGATCTGATGGAACTCGTCGATAGAACCGACCGCAGCAAGTTCAGGAAACGTATCCTCTCCCCTCTTCTTGATAGGGCTTACATCGAAATGACCATCCCTGACAAACCCACAAGCAGCAAACAAAAATACCGCATAACGCCCAAAGGTCAGGCATTTCTAACCCAAGAAAAAAAAGAGGATAATAAATGACCTTCCAGCACTATGTTCGGGAACTTGTTGCTATAAAAGGCACTAAGTCACAGCTTAAGTCAGGACAAAACATGGATCAAGTACTATTCAAAGTAGCGACCCGGTTGAATAAGATTTTGTCTCCACAGAATCTTAGCAAGCGCAACTTAACTAATTGTAAGATAAGAAATACAATTCACTGCCTACAGAATATTGAATTAAACACCACTTTAAGTACTTGGCTTTTTTACATTCCAACTGAAATAGAGGTTAACTATGACAACTGATAACAATTCATCAAGCACTCCCGTCCCTAATTTTTACCGCGCCTCTGCAGCCGATTTCAAGAAGATTCCGGGGAGTCCGATTGC
>CAZBJM010000080.1:0-7732 GCA_964492225.1 uncultured Methanosarcinales archaeon | reverse complement strand
TAGCTCCTTCCTTCTGCCTGCCTGACAGCGCTGGGACGAAAATGTGCCTGGAAGACCTCCGTGGCAAATGGGTAGTACTTTATTTTTATCCAAAGGACAATACGCCAGGCTGTACCCGTGAAGCTCAGGACTTCTCAGCATTGGTAAATGAATTCGCTGCAGAGGATGCAGTGGTCCTTGGTGTGAGCAAGGATAGTGTAGTAGCACACCAGAAGTTCATACAGAAGCAGGACCTAAAAATAACACTTCTATCAGACGAAGACACCGGTGTGCATCAGCTCTATGGGGTGTGGAGGATGAAAAAGAACTACGGTAAAGAGTATATGGGTGCTGTTAGAAGCACTTTTCTGATAGGTCCTGATGGGATAGTAACAAAAGTGTGGGATAATGTCAAAGTTGCATCCCATGCTGAGAATGTACTTGCGTGTATTAGGAACAAGGAGTAATGGCTGGGCCTTCAGAAAGGCAGGTCTGAACGTAGCCTGAGCTCATGGGTGTGTGACATCCTTTAAAGCGCGCGACGTTCAAAAATAAGGCAATGTATCCTCCCGCGCGCGGGGTGGGATGCGGAGTATACAGATAGGTCTCAAGGTCGGTTCTTGGAATAATAAGTGCCTCAAGGGATAGCCAAAAGGAGGATGCAACTTAAGCCACATCTTCCTCAAAGTATCTCCTTGCAAGGAGCACCACACTGCATCCAACCAGCAACACCAGGAAGATGGCTATCACAAGCCCTTCGCTACTGAAGTCCTGCCATGAGTGGACAGAGGCCCACATACCGCTACGGGTCACAAATGTGGCAAATACCACAAGTATAAATGACATCACTGCAAGCAATGGGGCAAGAAAACCATACTCTTCTCCGCCACTGCGGGTGCTTGCGTGCAGGAATGCCGTTGAAACTACCCATGGTATAAGGGACGAGGTCTCAACCGGGTCCCAGGACCAGTACCATGCACCCCAGCCCAGTACTTCATAGGCCCAGAAGCCACCAAGCCCTATCCCAAGGGTGAGAAATAGCCATGCGATGCGCATCCAGTTCCGGGCGATATCGACCCAGTGGTCATCCCTTTTAATGAGGCTTGCAAAAGCAGCTGCAAAAGGGATGGTGAAGGCCGCATAGCCCAGGAACAGGACCGGGGGATGGATGGCCATCCAGGGGTTACGTAGCAAAGGATTCATACCCTGTCCACATGGAGCAGCATACATCGGTGCAAAGGGGTCCCAGTTATTGGTGTTGACCACATTGTCGCAAAGGGTATAACTGGCAAACGGGTTCCTTAATACCAGGATCAACAGGAATACCGTTGTGATACAAAGGGACACGGCCCTGGTCATATCCATCAACCTTGTATCCGCAAGTGGTCCTGACCTGCCGATATATTGCACAACTGCAAGAATGGCAAAGACCCAGAGCAAAAGCGAACCTTCCTGTCCTGCCCAAAGTGCAGAGAACCTGTAGGACCATGCAAGGTCAGCACTGGAGTGGGCATACACATAGAAATAGGAGGTATTGACCTGTATGAGATAGACTATAAGGGTCACAATGGCCAGTGTTGCTGAGACCAGACCCAACATCTCTATCCTATCAGACCAGATCCTATGTACCCTCTTCCCACTGGACATATAGACCACAGAAAGGACAGTGGATACGAGAACTGCAAGGAAGGCCAGCCAGATGAGCACCATACCAAAGTTCATAGCCCTTTTCCTCCCATGCTGGTATACCTTGTCCTATTCCGGTCTACAAATATAAGAGATGTGATACCTGCCACCATCATATAGAACCCACCCCACAGGAAATTGATATAGGGCACGGTCCTCACATAGAGGTTGATCTCCTGGTTTTGCAGGCTGATGGCCTTTGGCGCAATGAACAGCTCTTCGGTCAGACCCCTATGTATGAACGTGCTTGTGTAGCTTTGACCCCATTTGAAATCTGTGATGTATTGCACCTTCCCCTCCTTGAAGAAGACCCCATTCTTAAAGATGTTGAGATGGACATCGGTAATGTAGGATGAGCCAGGGTATCCCTGAAAAGGGGTCCCGGAGTAGTATGATTCCATTGTATCGACCTGTATCGCATAGTCCTGACCTGGGAATCGTCCTGTACCACCAACATGTATCACACTTGAGCCATCTGTTCTCATATTGGTGCTCAGTACAATGCCAAGGAGAATGAACAATATCCCCAGATGGATGATATGCGCGCTGACACCGCGGAGCTTTTCCCTGACACTGTCCCTTTTCAGGGTCATGCCTATCTTATATATCGTTGCGAACAGGGCAAGTACTATCAGGGGTATGGAAACATCGATGGCCGTGTTGTTGAAAGGCGATACAATGGCAAAGAACAATGAAAGTGCCATATAGCCCATGGTGATCTTAAGGATGCTCCTTTGTTCCATATAACCGGTGAGCATGCATATGCTAAGCAGTATTACGAGGATAGCCGTTGGTATAGCTGTGCGGTCGTTGAAGTAAGCTGGTTCAAGACGTATCTCTGCTCCTGTGGTAAGTTTTGCAATAAGGGGGGTGAACATCCCCATCAATATGATCAGGGCCAAGAGAAAAAATACGACCACCGTGGCAAACATCGTATTCTTTGGTGAGAGCAAGACCTTGTTTTGTTTCATTGCAGGCCATTTAGAACCAGTATGTGATATAGAGTTTTCTCTTGCATGCAATTATGCTACTTCAACTATGAAGAGGTTGTCTAATCAGAATTCAACATTATGGTTGTCGTTCATTTTAGGCATACTGCGTTCATTCTGAGAATAGGTCCGACACACGGGAAAACGCGCGCGCGAGTGACGGCAAGCCCATGTTCGACCTAAAAATGAGACCGCGTTTTTTTTATCTAGAGCTAGCCTGTGTTCATTGTTAAGGGCGGTGAACATAAATTCTGATAATAGGCCCGGCACGCGGGGAAACGCGCGCGTGTGCCGGCAAGCCCATGTTTGACCTAAAAAGGTGACCCGCTTTTTTGATATAGATGTAGCCCGTGTTCATTTTAAGGGCCGTTGAACATAAATTCAGATAACAAGTCCAACCCTCGGAAAAAACACGCGCGAGTGCCGGCAAGCCCATGTTTGACCTAAAAAGGTGGCCCGTTCTTTTTATCTAGATGGAGCCTGTGCTCATTGTTAAGGGTCGTCTGATAAGAATTGACCAAATGAGCAAATTAGACAAGCTCATGAAGTATTCGAATGAGAAGTAAATGAATTTAAATACATGCCAGACAATCAAAAGCTGATATTCTCAATAAAATGGATGAAAGACATGATAGAAACATTGCTTATTGCCCTGTGGCTCATGCTTCCTGCATACCTGCCCAACTCGTCTGCTGCTCTTTTTGGAGGAGGTAGACCTATCGATGGGGGCAGGACGCTCAAGGATGGTCGGCGCATACTAGGTGACGGGAAGACCTTCCGTGGGCTCATATCGGGTACTGTTTGCGGAATGTTGCTTGGTCTCTTGCAGATGCAGTATATGGTGTACCATGACACTATCTTCGGGGTCGGGCTTCCCTCCTTTGGAGAAATGCCTGGTGCTCTTGTAGTAATATTCGCCCTTTCCTTTGGTGCACTTTTGGGAGACCTGTCCATGAGCTTTGTAAAACGCAGGCTTGGGCTGAAAAGAGGTTCTCCTTTACCAGTGGTGGACCAGCTCGACTTTGTGCTTGGTGCTTGGGTACTGACATACATCCTCTGCCCCACATGGTTCTTATCTAATTTCACATTCAATGTAGCCATTGCAGTGATAGTGGTCACTCCTATCCTGCATGTCTCTACAAACCTATTGGGCTTCCTTACTGGCATAAAGAAGGAACCCTGGTAAAAGAACTACACTAGCTCGTTCAAGGACAAGATGATCATATTACATATTCGGATGACAGGTTCAAGTGAGAATTATGACAGGTCAGGATATTGATAAACAGATGTTGATAGATGCCCTAAAGGCATGTGGTGCGGTAAAGTTTGGGGATTTCACGCTGGCCTCGGGGAAGAAAAGCTCGTATTATATAGATATAAAGAAGGCAAGTACCGACCCTGCTACCCTTGGGGCCATTGCGCGTGAGGCTTCCAAGCTTGTCCACAGCCTCCAGGCCGACGCTGTGGGAGGGGTGGTACTAGGAGGTGTGCCCTTGGCCACTGCCGTGTCCCTGCACTCCAGCCTGCCACTTTTGCTGATACGCAAGGAGGATAAGAACTATGGTACAGGAGGGCGTTTTGTAGGTGACCTCAAAACTGGTTCGAAAGTGCTCTTACTGGAGGATGTCACCACAAGTGGCGGCTCCGTCAAAGAGGCCATCAAGGCAATAAGGGATGCTGGCGGGATGGTCGAGAACGTTATTACTGTAGTGGACCGGGAATCCGGTGCAACAGAAAGTCTGGCTGCAATGGGAGTCGAACTGATAGCACTGGTAAGGGCAAGTGACCTGGTATGATATCTGAAGCCAGAATAGTAAGATATATATTAGAATAACTAGCACTCTATGCTATTCCAAGAGATATACCAGATTCTAAGAGATAAGGGCAGTATCGTCTGATAGTTGATATTGATTTGGATGCACTCCGTTCCTATGCAGACATCTGCTGACCAATTGACCCCAATGACACTTAAGAAGCGTAAATGATGAGGTTTTAAGGATGAATGTTCTAGTAGTAGGTGGTGGCGGAAGGGAACACGCTATCACGGCTGCATTGGCAAGAAGCAGCAAGGCACCTTCCCTGTTTGCAGTAATGTCAAAGAAGAATCCCGGTATAGCCCGCCTTTGTAAGGATGTGCTGCTTACCAGGGAAACGGACATAAAGCAGATCGTCACATTTGCAGTATCGAACCGTATAGACCTGGCTGTCATCGGACCCGAGGCACCCCTTGCTGTTGGGATGACCGATGCACTGGAAGATGCTGGGATAGCTGTTGCAGCTCCAAGGAAAGTGGTAGCTGAGATAGAGTTCAATAAGGGATGGGCCCGCAATTTCATGAAGAACAATGGTATTGCCGGTTGCCCACGTTTTGAAGTGTTTAGCACAAGGGAGGCCATGGATGAGTTCATCGATGAGCTCGGAGATGTTGCAATAAAGCCCGCGGGCCTTACTGGAGGAAAGGGTGTAAAGGTAATGGGAGACCAATTGCCGGACATCCAGGCGGCCAAAGAATATGCTGCCAGCCTCCTTGCAACAGGCAGTGTGGTAGTGGAAGAGAACCTGAAGGGGGAAGAGTTCACTCTACAGGCTTTTGTAGATGGTAAGCATCTGGCGTTCATGCCCACGGTGCAGGACCATAAACGGGCCTTTGAGGGCGACCTGGGACCAAACACCGGTGGCATGGGTTCATATACCGATGCCGGAGAATTGCTACCATTCCTTTTGGAAGATGATGTAGTTGTAGCCAAGCAGATAATGAAGGACACCGTAAGGGCGCTTGCTACGCTTACAGATGTTGGCTATAAGGGGGCACTCTATGGTCAGTTCATGATAACCCGCGATGGCCCAAAGGTCATTGAGTTCAACGCACGTTTTGGAGACCCTGAGGCCATGAACCTGCTCTCATTGCTCAAGACCGATTATTTGGATGTACTGCTTGCTATCGTTAATGGCAAGCTCGATGAGCTGGATGTACAGTTCAACAGGAAGGCGACGGTGTGCAAGTACGCTGTTCCGGCTGGCTATCCGGACAAACCTTCAAGCGACAGGGAAGTAAAAGTAGGCGATATGGGGGATGCACTGCTATTCTATTCCAGCGTCTATGAAAAGGATGGAAAGGTATATACCACAGGCTCGAGGGCCATAGCCGTGGTAGGTGTTGCAGACACCATTGCTGAGGCTGAAAGGATAGCACAGCATGCACTGGACAATATTAAAGGGGACCTGCACTCCCGTCGGGATATTGGGACTGCAGGACTTATACAGAGACGTATCGATAATATGAAGCAGATACGGAGTAGGGACTGATAGTATGAGACATTTGATTTCAATTGCTGACCTCTCACCAGAGGAACTTGTGGAGCTCCTTGATGTAGCCGCCGACCTGAAGGAAAAGCGTAAGAAGGCCAAGGTCACCGATCTTTTGAAGAACAAGAGCATTGGCATGATATTCGAGAAGTCCTCCACCCGTACCAGAGTATCCTTTGAGGTCGCCATGAACGACCTTGGGGGCAATGCCCTCTACCTGAACCCAAAGGACATGCAGCTTGGTCGTGGTGAGAGTGTGGCAGATACGGCCAAAGTGCTCTCACGCTATCTCTATGGTATTGTTGCAAGGGTCTACAGCCATGATACCGTGTGTGAACTTGCAAAGTATTCTGATGTACCGGTCATCAACGCATTGTCTGACAAAGAGCATCCATGTCAGATACTTGCTGACCTGATGACCATCCGGGAGTATAAGGACCATTTGAAGGGACTGAAGTTCGTCTGGGTAGGCGATGGTAACAATGTATGCAACTCCGCGATCCTAGGTTGCACGCTTGTCGGCATCGATATCGCTGTAGCCTGCCCACCAGGATATGAGCCCGACCCTGCAATAGTCAAGCAGGCAAAGAAGCTTGGTGGTCACGTAACACTCACCAGTGACCCAATTGAGGCTGCAAAGCAAGCTGATGTCCTCTATACCGATGTCTGGGTATCCATGGGAGATGAGGACGAGCGCGACAAACGCCTTGCTGACCTTGCTCCCTATCAGATAAACATGCAGCTTGTCAATGTAGCAAAACCAGATGTCATTGTCATGCATTGCCTACCAGCCCACCGCGGCGAGGAAATATCAGCCGAGGTCATGGACGGCCCACACTCTGTGGTCTTCGAACAAGCCGAGAACCGCTTGCATACACAAAAAGCACTCTTGCTAAAGATGATGGGGTAACAACACCCCTTCCATTTCAACATTGCCCAAAATGACCATGAAAAACTTGCTACCCCTACAATAGTAGCCACACTCTTTCTACATATCCTCAACCAGTGAAAGCCTCATCTGGTCCAGCAAGATATTATAACTTCATTTCCTGTTCAAGGTCTGAAGAAAAAAAGGAAAGCGCCCCCAAGAATGGGAAGCGCTGGTCTAATTTTAGATGTGGGATGTGGGTGTTAAGAGCACCCACATCGGAGTCGGGTTGGGAGGGGATTTACTCAGATTTCCAGTTATGTTCATCCGCTATGAGCATTGTGTGGAGCGATGCTGGGAGCTTGGCGGTCTCCTTGAACCTAATGAAGATTTTATCGTTATTATTCTTCACAACAGTATTATCTAAGTTGAACGGATTGTCATCTGATGGCGTTAGCTCTGTCCAGATAGCATCTGCAGCTGGTTCGGATTCAGCGTTAGCAGTTACATTATACTGGTATGTGGTACCTGCAACGAGCCCAGTCACATTCGTACCAGTGCCTGTACCAGGCTTTGCCAATCCCAAATCAACAGGCGCCGTTCCGTTCATGATATGAGCCATTTCCACAGTGAGTGTCTGATTCGCAGACAATGGGTTTGTTGCTCTGATATTGATTATGGAACCAACCTCAACAGTGATGTTAGAGATGTTACCATAATCATCAGCTGTTGCTGAGAATTTAGCGGAGTCATTCACCCAATACTCATAATCTCCTGCACTAAGCTTGGTGACGTTCGTTGTGTTTCCAATTTCACCTCTGCCCAATTGAATACCAGCTGGAGCCACGTCAAGTACAGTTATCTCACGTGAACCTTCCTCGACTATCGCTCCCGTATCAGTCGC
>CAZBJM010000079.1:0-7750 GCA_964492225.1 uncultured Methanosarcinales archaeon | reverse complement strand
TTCCAACAAAAGACCTGAAGATAATGACATCCTATGTCAATTCAACAGGTGCAAGGAAAGGTTCTTCCATTACTGCGTGGGATGGAAATGCCAGCAATGTGAACACACGAGTCGGCATCAACAGCTATCATTCCCCATTAGGGTTTGGCAAAGGGGTCAATGGAACACAGAACACATTTGGTAACTATTCAGAACCACAGTACTATGTAAAATATAACCTTGTACCTGGCACCAGTATGAAGAACTCCCCAACTAACCTGGGAACAGGTTCAGCTCAATATACATACAATCACACAGAAACCGATGGTGTAAGGGCTATATTGGGTAAAGACTGGAACGAACTCCGTGAAGGGAACATTGTTAACGTGAAAATCGTGCATATACCAAGTGGGCAAGCGCTTGTCGATGTAGACGTGGGGGTGCAGGGATGATGAAATTAATAAGGAACGATAAGGCAGTATCACCGGTCATCGGTATCATGCTCATGATAGTGGTGACCGTTATCCTGGCAGGAGCAGTATCATCCTTTTCAGGAGGATTCGTTAAAAATGCCGGCACTCCAACACAAGCCGTCATCAAAGCGGATTACAGTCAGACCAATGGGATGACGATCACACATATTGGCGGAGATGTGGTCAATACGCTCGGGACAAAGATTATAGTGTCGCCAACTATGGATTTTGGAGGATATGACCATCTTAGCTGGGCAGTGAATACAACTGTAGTAAAAATCGATAAGCCTTCTGGCAATACTACTACTGCCAAACCATGGTTCGACTCAACTGATTATTCATCAAAATCTGCAAGGACATTCCAATCGGGGGAGATTGCCTACATAAAGAGTACAGATCTTGGAGAGGTACAACCGAAAACCTATACTGTAGAACTAAACGATTCCACGAACCAAAATTTTGGATTTAAGCATACAAACACAAAGGGTCAGCGCTTTATCCTGAAACTTGTGGACGATAAGGGTAAAACCATTGCAAGCACATTCGTTGTCGTTAAGCCGTAAGGCTTACGACAAACGTTTCTTTTTTAAAATAAATATAGTTATAGACAATACTCGTTACAATGATATAGTAGAAAGGTGTTTTTGCTAATAACTCTTGCTATAATAACTTACAGTCTAATATATAAAAGATAATGAAGATAAAAACGGAATTCTGCATATGAGTAACAGCTGTTATGAAGAAGGAGAAGAGGAGGTAGACGGCGGCATAGATGACGACATGCAGGACGAGGAGCAGGCAGACATAAAAGAAAATGAAAGGGGAGCAAGCAAATTAAAGACCAGACTGGCTGACCTGCGCTTGAAGATGAAGGGCATTGGCCGTGGATCGGTAGACCTGAAGGCCATTGTGGGAGGGCTTACTAAAAAGAAGATACCCGTAATACCCGAGAGGGACGAGAATATAGAAGGTCTGCTGAACTATATACCACCGGATGGATGGGTGGAGGTCGAGCGCTATTGGGCAGACAGGCCATTCTCATTCATATCGATATTGAAGAACCCGAAGGAGAGATACACCGCATACAGAGTTATCGAGCCAACACTTACAGACTTTGAATATGTGTTACTGGAAGAAGTGAAGATGTATCTTGAGGACATACTGACCCTTCAGACCATCAGTGACCTTGAGAGTCTGACCGTGGAAGGCAAGATAGAGATGTTATGGGAAAACATCTACAGGATACTTACAGACTTCTCGCAGAACGATCCACTAACACATATAAAGATCTTCTATTACGTTAAAAGGGACTTCATCGAGCATGGAAAGATCAGTGCCATCATGCGGGACCACAATATAGAGGATATATGGTGCAATGGGGTTTCCATGTCGGTGCACGTCTATCATACAGGTTACAGGAATCTGGAGACAAATGTGATATTCGACTCACATGAGGAACTGGATGCATTCGTGATGCGTATTGCACAACATGCTGGCAGACACTTGTCCACTGCCACTCCCATACTTGATACTATAATGACAGACGGGTCAAGGATAAACATCACCTTCAGCACTGAAGTAAGTCCAAGAGGTACCACATTCAGCATACGAAGGCTCAAGAAGACACCAATAACACCCCTTGACCTTATAGCATGGAAGACCTTTTCATCAGAGATAATGGCCTATTTCTGGATATGTGTTGAAAACCACAGGAACATCATATTCTGCGGAGGAACAGCAACCGGAAAGACCTCTGCAATGAATGCCATATGCATGTTCATCCCAAGCCAGGTGCGTATCGTCTCACTGGAGGATACAAAAGAGATACAACTCCCGCACAGCAACTGGGTGTCCACGGTCACAAGGGAAAACATGCCAGGTATGGCAATGTATCAGATAGACCTTGAAGGATTATTGAAGGCTGCACTCCGACAACGTCCAGAATATCTGCTGGTAGGCGAGGTGAGGGGCAAAGAGGCCCAGATATTGTTCCAGGCAATGAATGCGGGCCATGCGACATGCTCCACCTTCCACGCAGGGAATGTGAAGGAAGTGGTCAATCGCTTTACACATCAACCCCTGGATGTACCGGTAGCCATGTTCTCTGCACTGGATATCATTTGTATCCTGACCATCGTGTATAAGGAAGGCACTGAAAAAAGAAGGGTACTGGAGGTTGGAGAAGTGAAGGACGTGACGGACATCGTCCAGACCCACATCGCCTATCAGTGGAATGAACCTATAGACAGGTTCGATTTTACCCATTCATATGCCCTTGAGTACATAAGGAACAAAAGGGGCTATAGCCATGAAGGGCTCATGAACGAAATTGCACAACGTGCACGTTTCCTGGAATTGCTCATTAGCACAGGCATACGGGAATACCATGAGGTGGTGGAGTGGATCCACGAATACCACAAACACGGCACAGAAGCCATAGAAAAGCTGACCAGGATAAATAGGATATATGCAATGAACACAGACACGCTTTGAGGATAGTATGGACATAACATTGAACAAGATTAAAAGAGGTCCATCGGCATACATAAACCTGAGAAAGGCACTTCGCTCCTCCAGGACCGGCGTGACATACAAAGAGTATATTAGAAGTGCAATACTGAATAGTATGGGAGTTGCCATCCTCATATCCCTTGTAGTTTTCCTTCTGACGGAGGCAATCAATATACCTTTCATATCATCAATTGCGCCCATTGCCGCATTCGGTGAAGTCCTAAGAGGGCTATGGTTTGCAGAGTACCTTTTTATCATCATCTATCCTATCGTTGCCCTGGTCACCTTCCAGGCATATATGATATATCCCGCCTTCAATGCATCAACGCGCAAAACAAAGATAGATATAATGCTCCCACATGCCGTTTCATTTTGCTATGGGATGAGCAAGGGTGGCATACCGGTCTATGATATATTCAAAGACCTTTCCATGAACAAGAACGTATATGGAGAGGTCTCGACAGAAATATCACAGATAGTACGTGATGTCGAACTGATGGGAAGAGATACAAGCACAGCAATACGGAATGCTGCCTCTACCACACCTTCCCCTACATTCCAGGATTTCCTACTGAACCTTATACCCATGTTTGAAAGTGGGAGTACTGTAGACCAGTACTTTGCAGTAAAGATGAACCAATACTTCGAACATGCGCGAAAAACACAGGAAATGTTCCTAAAGACACTGGAAATGATAGCTGAGGTCTATGTTGTGGCCTTTGTAGCTACACCCATATTCCTGATGATCATGCTTGTCAGTGCCGGTCTGACAAACGTCAACCAGAGCGCATCTCTCTACACTGCCCTATATTTTGGCATACCACTGGGATCTATAGTGTTCATCGTCATGCTGGATTCCATCACACCAAAAGAAGACCTGGGAATACGCTTTGTCAAAAGGATCCTACTAAGACCACCCAGCGTCAGTGATATGCTAGAGGATAGCAACTACGAACGAAAGATACGTAAATTCAACAAAATAAAGAAGAAAAAGAAGTTGATAGATGCACTAAAGGACCCTCTTGGCCCAATAATCGATGAACCGGCAAAAGCAGCCGTAATAAGTGTGCTCCTCCTTCCACTTCCCTTCGTGTTCTTAACAGAACATAGCCTGGATAAACAACTCGTCCTTGCAGCAATAGCCGCGATCACACCCCTTTCCCTTGCCTATGAGTATAAAGCAAGGAAAATGGCCAAGCTGGATAAGGATATTCCTGAATTCCTTCGTAACATTGCTGAAATGAATGAGATAGGTCTGAGCCTAAAAGGTGCTATTGGCATGCTGTTGAAGTCAAATGTAGGTCTTCTGTCCGGGGAAATAAAACGTGTCTGGATAGATATGGAATGGGGGAGACAGATGAAAGATGCACTATATAAGTTCGAGAACCGTGTAGGCACCCCGGCATTAAGAAGGGCCATCACCCTTATAGTAAAAGCAAGTGAAGTTAACGATAACACAAAAGACGTATTACTGATAGCTGCAAACGATGCGGAAAATGTCCTATCTCTAAGGAAAGACCGCTTCCAGAGCGGTTTTGTTTATATGTCCACGATCTACATCGCATTTGGGACTTTCCTTTACATCTGTTACTCTCTGAGTGTACAATTTCTGGCTTCCATAGGAGGACAGGGATCCGTCAATATGGACAATGTGGTCCCATTGATGTTCTTCACATCAGGTATGCTAGGATTCTTTTCAGGTCTGATAGCAGGACAAATGGCAGAAGGAAAGGTCGTCTATGGATTGAAACATTCGATCATATTCCTTACGCTGACCTACGCCGTATTCACAAATGCAATTGGGTATTGATAATCAAGAATGGTAATATGAAGGTGATATCATGGTTTCGGAAATGATCGGGGAAATGCTGAAGTTATCAATGGTGGTCACTCTCGTGGCAGTACTTTCGATATCCGTATACGCTTATCTACCTGATGAGAGGATACCATATGCTGAGATAGTCTGCAAGTTTCCTGAAAATAGCACAGATAACAGCACCGATATCGTCCTAATCCATGCGGGAGGGGACCCGCTCTTAAGCTCAGATGTATCGATCGTCGTTGTAAAGGACAATATCCCCTTGAACAGGGTCCTGAAGAATACATGGATATTCTCAGAAAAGGCCGAGGTCATCGGAGAAATGCCAAAAATGGACAATGTCAGCGAAATAATGGTCGTGCATCGCAGGGCAGTGCTATTCAAATATGAAACGGGGTGGAAGAATGAAAGCACTGGTCCATGACAACAAAGCTGTCTCCACGGTCATTGCAGCAATGCTGATCCTTGTGATAATCACAACCTTCATGGCCGCTATAAATGCATATTACATACCTTCACTTGGTGCAAGGTCTGAGATAGAGCACATGCAGGAGGTTCGCCAAAGCTTCTACGAGCTGGATGCAAATATCAATAACTATGCATACCAAGCATACATCTCATCGGCCAATGGACTGATAGCTCCACCCGATATCAAAGTACCATTGGCGCTTGGTAGCAAAGGGATACAATATTTCACGATAACCCCATCCAGTGGAGTCCTTATTGCAAACCCCCATGGATACAATAACAGTACAAATACCCGTGGTTCGACAATGAATGTGACCGTCTGTTATAATGTAAGCTATTTTGATAGTGTGAACGGTACAGCATTGTACAACGAAAGTCTGTCGGAGACATTAAGTAGCAATGGATGGCTCGAATACCGCGGCTTGAACCACTTCTGGATAGATCAGGACTTCATATATGAGCATGGGGCACTAATTCTAAACCAACCAGACAATAACAGATCAATGTTGATCTCAACGCCTTTTGGTGACCCATATGACATGCCAAAAAGCATGAATGCTACAAGCAATGCCAGCCTGGTCTTCAATATGTATAATGTAAGTAGCCACAGGTCAGTTGGTGGAAATGCAAATTATATGATACTGGCACATGTGAAACATAGTGACCATATATGCTATCCACCGGTCACAAACATCAGTGGACCTGTTCGAAGCGAATTTGATCTTACGAATATCACACTGAACATCACTTCAAGGTATCACAGTGCCTGGTACGAATATTTCAAGGACTTTGAGTATAGCACAGAAAAGTACAACATCACAGTAAATGACAAGCGCATCAATGTGAACTGTAGCCACGTTCCGGAAAGCAGCTCCGTTGTGGTCAGATTTGAGAATTATACGAATGCACAGATCATCCGATCCAATATATCAGTATCATATTCAATATAAGAGGAAGAAAATGCGTAAGGGGATAATATTTGCTGCCACAGACCTCATCCTGTTCCTGCTGATGTTTGCCTTCATCGCGACCAATGCGTGTGCTGCGGAGTATGAGTGGGTATCTGCTATGGACTGTAGCCTCGGATGGGGGGACTCTGTAGCATACAATGGTTATACCATAACTGCAAAGGACTTCGACCTGAATGAGGATGGCTATGTTGAGTACGTGTATATTGTTATCTCCAGGGACGGAGAGACCATAAAGCATGCTCCACTGCAAACAGGTGGCTCTATCGAATTTGAAAATGATTTTCGCGTCCATGTCAAAAAACTGGAATCAAAGAAGAGAGAGGGAGTAAAAGGCTGGGTATATCCTGTGGAACCCCATGTTGGAATTCAGGTGTTCAAGGCCAATAAGAAAATTCCAAAGATAGAGATCAGTATAGACAATGCTAAAGGTACATATGACCCTAAAAAAGAAGAGGATAGCGATTTTATTTCCAACATCACCATCAGTAACAAAGGTAAAGAGACCATAAAAGATGTCAATGTCCTTTTGAACATAAGTCCGATGCATCATATCGATGGAAAACTCGAGCATCATTATTTTGAGATCGAACCTGATGAAAGTAAGACCTTTGAAATAACCATAGAGATACCTCATTTATGGGAAAAGGAAAATTTACCGGTAAATGTTACGGTCACGGGAGTGGACCCTGACAATGTCCCATACAACAAAAGCATTGAAAAGCATGTGACCATCGAAAAGATGTGGGAACTGCACCTGGATAAGGCACTCAGTGGGATACTCTACATTGACAGGACAGCCTTCTGCTCCCTGATAATCAGGAACGGAGGTATTGTGCCACTGGGTCCGATAAATGTTACCGATACCTTCTATGAGATGATCGGGAATGAATCCTCCATTTCTCCCTATAATACCACAGTATTCCTGGAACCGGGTGAGACCATCCGGATAATCGAATATCCATTGACCCCGGATAAACCGGGCACATATGTTATGAAAGAGGCATTTGCGGTCTTTGTTACACCTGAGGGTAAAGAGCACAACGTATCTTCAGCCAGGGAGAACTGTGAAGTGGTTGGCCCATACATCGTTCTGAAAAAGACCGCAGAGGCTGGTACAGGAATGAATGTAAGTGATGTAATCGTAAAACTCCATATGGTGAACACTGGTAATGTTGATGCTTACGTCAACGTCACAGACCAGTTGCCCGCTGGCGCTAGCATCATTGCCGGAGACAAGAACTTCACACGTGTGATAAAAAAAGGTTCATCTGCCAGTTTCTCGTATACCTTACAAGTCCATGACATCCAGGGACTCCAAGTACCACCGGCAATGGTCAGTTATTTCGATATTGAGGGCTATAACAGTTCATTCGTATCAGAAATGACATGGGTAACACTGAACCAGACAAATGTATCGGAACCGGTGGAGAAGGCACCAAGCTCCCTGAAGCGTACACTTACAATTGCTTTGGTCTTTGTGGCCCTTAGCCTTACAACGATAATGATAATGTTGAGAATGGTAGGATAAT
>CAZBJM010000078.1:2797-7754 GCA_964492225.1 uncultured Methanosarcinales archaeon | reverse complement strand
ACCGATGCCAAATTCTACATTCAGTTCAAACCCCACATGAGCGATTAAAGTGAGGTCCACGCCATCCCCCCGCGCGCGTTCTGACAGACCCAGGACTTAGATAACACAGCAGCCCCCGTAAAGATACTTCGCCCCTTTCATCATCATAGCGCATATTTTAATATATGACACATGGTTATTTATGCAATGTAAGATAATTGTGAGCCCAGATGGCATAAACCTACATCATATCCTGGAAAAGGTATTTTCACAGCCTTTAATAATGAAGGATAAAGCTTGACCATGTAACATAGGATAGAGCTTATGGGAATTCAGCCATGGCGGAACAGCACCCATAGCTTAATGCCTGGTCATTAGGACTTTTGGATCCATTGTCTATGGTCCCTTATAAGATAGAGTAGATAATTTATTATTAAATAACAAATAAATGACCATAACTAATATATTTGAGAATAAGTACCAAAAACGGAGAGAACAAGCTATGGGCAATAAAAACAGAATTGTCATCAGACATGCTGAAGTTAGTGACATCGATAGGATAATGCTTATTGAGCACGAATCCTTCCATAAGAAAATTTGTGAAAGCAAGGAAGTGTTCTACCAGAGGATATCCCTATTCCATGATGGCTTCCTTGTATTGGAAATCAATGGCGATGTTTGCGGGTATATCTCTTCAGAGATATGGGACTATGCAGAACAAGTGAGGGATACGAATTTCACACTGGACCATAAGATAGATGAACTGCACACGACAACAGGATCAGAACTCTATATCACATCCATCGGAGTTCTCCAGGACCACCGTAAAAAAGGCTATGGAAGCATGCTATTCTCAGAATTGTCCACAAGGATCATAGAAAACTACAATATACAAAGCATGATACTGCTGGTCTCAGAAAATTGGCAGGCTGCAAGGAATATCTATAAGAAGGCTGGATTCAATGAAATACGCAAGATATCCGGATTTTTCGAAGAGGATGATATTGCTGATGGAGTCGTAATGCGCAAGAAACTATAGCGCTAAGGTTGTAACCGCCATGACACCCACACCTGTTAGGAGTACAGAGACAAGTGCACCGCTCATTGAGCTTTGCAATATCACGGTCTCACGTAATGGAAAGAAAGTACTTGACAATGTGAATCTGAAGATATCCCAAGGGGAACACCTAGCCATCATTGGGCAGAACGGTTCAGGCAAATCCTCACTGATAAAGGTCATCACAGGAGAGTATCACCCAAGGGCAGATAGCAAGGACATGGTCATGCGGATCATGGGAGTTGAACAATGGAACATCTTTGATCTGAGGGGTTTCCTTGGTATAGTTTCGGGAGACCTTCAGAACGAGTACATGAGGGACATCAGTGGTTTTGAAGCTATCCTCTCAGGGTTCTTTGGAAGTATCGGGGTATATTCCAACCACATTATCGAAACTGAAATGGTGCATATCGTCCGTGAAATTATGGACTTTTTGGACATATCACACCTTGCCAGCAAAGCGCTAACAGAAATGTCCACAGGAGAGGCCAGAAGAGTGCTTATAGGAAGGGCCTTGGTCCATGACCCACGTATACTTGTGCTGGATGAGGCTTCCAATAGCCTTGATATGAAGAGCAGGCAGCAGTTCAGAGAGCTGACCCGTAGGATAGCACATGCCGGAAAGAGCATTATCCTTGTGACCCATGACCTTGGTGATATAATACCTGAAATTGATAGGGTGTTGCTCATGAAGGATGGAATGGTACTTGCCGATGGGAAGAAAAGCGAGCTTCTCCAGGAAGATACACTTTCAGAGATTTTTGACCTACCGGTAAGGATAGCCATGCATGGTGAATATTACCATGCCCTTTATTGATGCATCCATTTCCAGAAATAGACCATTTTGAATAGATATAAGAGTCAACAGATACATTTAGTCCATGAGAGTTGAACTGATTTTTGATCATAAAGAGTGATATACATGCGGGAATTCATTAATAGACTTAAACAGAGCGGCAAATTGGTGGAGATATGTGATCCGGTATCCAAGATCTTCGAAGCCCCGAGGATAGCAAAGCAAACAAGGTCTCCGGTGTTGTTCCACAATGTGGATGGGTGTAAAGCCATAATGAACGTCCTTGGTTCAAGGGAAGAACTTGCAGCGATGTTTGGCGTTGATAAGGACAAGATAATCCAGAAGCTTTCCGGCATATCACCGGATGGAGAAGTTCGCCTTGTCAAAGATTCCCCAACAATGGAAGTAATAAAGGATAAAGTGGACCTTTCAGAACTTCCCATCATGACACATTTTGAAAAGGACGCTGGCCCCTATATCACCGCAGGTGTGGTAGTCACCGAATATGGTGGTATAATGAATGCTGCCATCCACAGGCTACTGATAGTGGACAAGACAAGGATGGCCGCAAGGCTTGTGGCACCAAGGCACACATATGTCTTGCATAAGAAAGCTGCTGAGAAGGGAGAGCGTCTTCCCGTTGCAATAGTGATAGGCGCTCACCCTGCCATCACCTACGCATCGACAACAAGGGTACCAGCAGGCAAGGAATTCAACTATGCTGCAGCGCTTATGGGAAGGCCACTGGAGGTCTTTGAATGCAGTAATGGAATAAAGGTTCCCCATGCTGAAATAGTACTTGAAGGGTACATCGACCCCACGGAAAGAGTGGATGAAGGACCCTTTGTGGATATCACTGGTACATATGATGTTGTAAGAAAGGAGCCTGTCATCCATATCACACGCATGCTGCACCGCAAGGATCCTATCTACCATGGTATAGTACCAGCCGGACCTGAACATCTGCTCATGATGGGCGTACCCTATGAGCCCAGGATCTTCAAAGCTGTAAGCGAAGTGACCACTGTAAAGAATGTCGTATTGACCGAGGGTGGGTGTTGCTACCTACATGCTGTGGTACAGATAGAAAAACAGACAGAAGGCGATGGGAAGAATGCTATAATGGCTGCATTTGCCAGTCATACCAGTCTCAAACACGTAGTGGTCGTGGATGACGACATCGACATATTCGATATGAAAGATGTGGAGTTTGCCATTGCCACCAGGGTAAAGGGTGACATGGACATTATGATAATTCCCCATGTAAGGGGCAGTTCCCTGGACCCAAGGGGTGCTACAGATGGCACTACAACAAAGGTAGGCATCGATGCTACAAAGGTACTTGTAAATGCAGATACCTTTGAAAGGGCAAAGATGCCTGGAGAGTGAGACACCCCATGTATCTCACACCGGAAGAAGAAAAGACCCTTGAAGGAGAGTATGGCGAAACTCTCCAAAAGGCCATGGGGATCTTGGTGGCATTGGGGGATATCTATGGTGCCAGCAAGTTAATACCGGTCAGAAGTGCACAGATAGCAGGGGTATCCTACAAGACCATTGGCGATGCTGGTCTGGAATGGATATCAGACCTCAAAGGCAAGGTCAAAATTCCATCTGTGCTAAATCCAGCCGGCATGGACATACTACGCTGGCAGGAAATGGGGATAAAAGCCGATTTTGCAAAAAAGCAAAGTGATATCCTTGCCGCCTATGAGGAACTGGGGATATATACCAAATGCACCTGTACTCCCTACTACCTCGAAGGTTTCAATACCGTCTATGGTGACCATCTGGCATGGAGCGAGTCTTCAGCCGTGTGCTATGCCAATTCCGTCATTGGTGCAAGGACAAACCGAGAAGGAGGGCCTTCTGCACTTTCGGCTGCCCTCATAGGTAAGACTGCAAACTACGGCTATCATCAGGACGCGATGCGTGAGCCGGTCATGGCAGTGGACGTGGAATGTGAGCTTTCTGGTTCTGACTATGGGGCCCTGGGATATCTTGCAGGCAAGACCATAGGTAACAGGGTGCCTATATTTTACCTGAAGGGCAAACCAAGCAACGATGAGCTCAAATCCCTGGGTGCAGCACTGGCAGCTTCAGGTGCTGTTGCATTATACCATGTTGAAGGCATCACACCTGAGGCCATAAAAGTGGGTTTTGAGAAACCCGATGAAGTACTTACAATAGAAAGACAGCAGCTCCAGGAAGTTTACGCTATTGGCACAGACCGATCGGCACAGATGACGGACATAATCACTGTGGGTTGCCCACATTGCTCGCCAGACGAACTTAGAAGCATTGCAAGCATGCTTGAGGGAAAGAAGATAAAAAAAGAAATGTGGATATGTACCTCTAGGGAAGTTGCTGAAAGATATCCTGAGCTTGTGCAGAAAATTGAAAAAAGTGGAGCAAAGCTTGTGTGTGATACCTGTATGGTAGTCTCTCCAGCTACGAACAACTATCAGTGCATGATGGTAAACTCTGGAAAGGCTTTGGCCTATGTGCCTGGTATGTGCGGGGTTGCCTCAAGATATGGGAACATTGAACAATGCATAAGGGAGGCGATGCAATGATCTGGAAGTGCCGGAAGATCTCCGGAGGAGTAGCAGAAGGGCAGGTGCTCATGACCCGTGATGCCATCTCTTTCCTTGGTAATGTGGACCCAAATACTGGAGTTATCGTAGAGCCAAAACATGAGCTCTTTGGACAGTGTATAAGGGACCGGGTGCTGGTCTTCCCACAGGGGAAAGGGTCTACAGTGGGATCATATGTACTATATCAGCTCATAAAGAACAATGTAGCACCGGCAGCGATGATAAACCTTGAATCAGAGCCCATCGTTGCTGTGGGGGCAATAATCTCCAGTATCCCTCTTGTGGATAAAATGGAAAAGGACCCTTTCACTGTATTGAAGGACGGTGATATCGTCAGGGTCAATGGCACAGCTGCTACCGTGGAACTTATTGCAGAAAAGACGTGAACGGCTAGAGAATGGACATCAATCTTCGCTGGGATAATAGGAACTCGTATAGTTTAGCTGCCTTGGCACCTCTTCTCCCTGGTGCACACATGGTCAAAGGTCCCAGGGAGGGGATAATGGTCTATAGCTTTGCAAGCCGACA
>CAZBJM010000078.1:0-2697 GCA_964492225.1 uncultured Methanosarcinales archaeon | reverse complement strand
ATGAGATTTACATCTTCCAATGCGCTTGCTTATGGAAGTGATGGGATACATCCAAGGTTCGACCTGGTTGAGAAACTACTCAGTGAGCTGAGCAAGTTCAAGGATAAGAAGATCTACTTTGGTACTTTCCCCTCAGAGGTCAGACCTGATTTCATAACAGATATATCAATCGACCTCATAACAAGATATTGCAGCAACACCAAGCTGAACCTGGGAGTCCAGTCGGGCTGTGACGAGGTCTTGAAGCGGATACAAAGAGGACATACAGTGGAAGATTCCTACAATGCCATAGAGCTCTGTCTGGATAGAGGAATAACCCCAGTGGTCGATTTTATCGTTGGCTTCCCTGGAGAGACCGAGGAAGAACAGGACAAAAGTCTTGATATGATAGAATGGATTTGCAAAAAGGGAGGGACTGTGCATGCACACCATTTTGAAGCTCTTCCGGGTACACCATATGAGCATGCAAGTCCTGCTCCTGTGAGCCAACGCTTCAGATATGTGATGGGAAAGCTTGCAAAAGAAAAAAAAGTGACAGGGACCTGGGGCCGAGAGACCTGAAATTAAAAGGACGCTTCCAATCTCTCATCTGGCCTTTTTCAGGGTGAGCCAGAACATGCTTCCCCTACCATCCGGGTTATCCAATACACCAATTTGTTCTTTATGCAACTCCATTATCCTTTTTACAATGGCAAGTCCAAGTCCGGTCCCCCTTACACTGTCTTTGTGCAATCTTTTGAATCGCTCAAAGATAGCATGTTTATCTTTATCGGGTATCCCATCACCACAATCGATGAAACTTATCCTCCATTTATCCCCTGCGTCATCGATCTTTATGGTGATAGAACTTTCTCTTGAGGTATACTTGACCGCATTGGACGTAAGGTTGATGAAAACCCTTTCTATCATAGGATTGGCAAGGGCAGGATAGGTGGAAGAAGGAGAAACATCAAAGTCAAATTTAACATCAAGTTCTTTGTTGTTGATTTCCCTTGAGAAATTTGATACGGTTTCTTTGATCAAAGGTACAAGTTCCATTCTTGTCAAAGAAAGCTCTTCAGTATGTTCTAGTTTTGCCAGATGGGCTGTCCCTTCTACCATATCAATTACCTTGTTCGTAGCCTTCAGGATGTTCTCGATGATATTAAGTTTATATGGATCAGTCTCCTTTTCAGCAAGCAATTCACCGAAGGATCTTACAATTCCTGCAGGGTTCAGTAGGTCATGCCGCATTATATCATTGAACAGCTCTTTGAGTTCATTGGAGCGTTCCAGCTCATGGGCATATTCCTGCAATTTTTCCTGTGCTTTCTTCCTCTCAGTGATGTCTTCACCTGACATCAGTATCCCAGTGATGTTACCCTCATCATCCCTGAGCAATGTATCGTACCACAGGAATGTACGTTCTTCACCAGTGCTGATATTAAGTGGATATTCATGATACACATGTTGTTCACGTGAACCACTCGTAAGTTCATCATATTCAGCTTTCACTTTGGAATAATAGGACTCAGGCGCAAAGGTGTTTATCCAGTTCTTATGCATGATACTCCCTGCATTGTAGCCTAAGAGGTCCAGTCCTTTTTTGTTGATATGCACTATGTTATAGTCCATATCCATAACAGCTATCAAAATACTTACATAATCGAGATATCTGTAGGCCTTGTTCCTGTCGACCAACAGTGTATCATGCTGTTTTTTGATCCTAAGTAGCGAAGAGACCTTGCGATCCAGTTCGAACTTGGATACTGGTTTTGTAAGAAAATCATCAGCACCTACTTCGAGCCCTCTCATTTGATCATCTTTGGATGATAAGGCTGTGACAAGTATGATTGGAATAAAATCTATTTGATATTCCTTCCGGATGACCCGACAAACCTCATAACCATCCATGCCTGGCATCATCACATCAAGTAGGATAAGGTCCGGTAGCTCACTCTTTACTTTATGGAGGGCATCCTTACCGTTGAAAGCGGTGATCAGATCATAGGCATCACCTAGATATGCACACATCAGGTCTACATTGAGTTTTGCATCATCAACAACAAGGATCCTATACTTAGTTCCGGTAGTCATATATACTATACAGTATCTTATTATTTTTATATAAGTCTGTCGTATAGAAATAGCTTACATGCATAGAACGAGATTTGTAGTTCCGGAATGTTCGCATGATGCCGAATATTCTCCATGTACTTCCTTTGGGATACACAGATCTTAAAGATGAATATAAGTACGAAATAGGATATTAAACCGCAGAATTGTTATGCTAGAGATAAAAAAGAAGGTCGGATCATGAACTGTTCAAAGTGTAATTATTTAAAAGATATTTCGGTGTTCACAAAATGCTCAGGTGTCACTGGCAGGACCAAGGTCGGAACAAGCTACTATTGCAGTCATCCTGATATCGATGACCCAGTTCCGGTAGTAAAGGATGGTCTTTGTGCCCTGGATGGCTGCCCACTAGTAAGACAGCCTCAGGACACTAATACTTGAAAAAAGTTTAAAGTTGCATATAACGTGCAACTTCACCAAGATCTTCCTCAATGCGCAGAAGTTGGTTATATTTCGCAGTCCTATCACTTCTTGCCGGAGCTCCGGTCTTGATAAGGTCTGCAGAGATGGCAACCGCTATGTCTGCAATGGTCGCATCCTCTGTTTCTGCAGAGCGATGACTGACCACTACACTATATCCAT
>CAZBJM010000077.1:0-7784 GCA_964492225.1 uncultured Methanosarcinales archaeon | reverse complement strand
CTTGACACCATCGATGGCCTGCGTGATCTGGGCCTTTTTACCGGGAAGTCTGTCCATATCCACTGAAAGGTCGCCACGGGCGTACTTGCCTACGACCTCCACTATCTTCATCTTGACAGCAATATGAGACTGGACAAGCTCATTGATATCACTGGCCATAGTAGCATATGCACCATGGAACTTATCTACAGGCATGACCTCATCGATCATACCCAACTCATGCTGGTGGCTCATCTCCTTGTGGGAATCCAGCAGACCATTGAGGGAATCGATACATGTATTGAGGTTTGTCTTTATAACGTTGAAATCACCGTTATAAGTATCTGTTAGCTTTGCCGGTATATCACCCTTGGAAATGCGATCAACATAATCAGCAGCAACGTTCAAGGGAGAGATTATGGCATCCAGTACCTGGTTTATCCCTGATATAAGACCTCTGAACTCTTCATGTACTTTACTCTCATCAGCCCGGGTTGACAGTTTACCTGCAAGTGCATCTTCTGACAAATGCTTGACCTCTCCCAAAATGGATCTGACGATAGACTGTACATTGTTGGAAAGGATGAAACCCATGACCAATGAAAGTATAAGTCCAATGATAGATATCATCAATATGTTTTTGGATGTCTGATCGGCCATGACAGAAACTGCGGTAAGTGGAATGAGTGATTTAACATATCCCTTTATTTCACCAGCATGGTCTTTAAATGGAGTCATGACAACAAGATACTGATTGTCCGCAGAAGTGAATGAGACCCCAGTACCCTGCTTTAACTGATCCAATTGAGCTACTGATGCTGGATATGGATCTGTAGGAATAGAAGATGCAAGTAAACCATTGATACCCGCTTCTAAATTTGTGTGTCTATCCATAAAGGCATAGATAAGGTATTCACCAGCAAGGTCTTTCTTTAACTGTCCAATGAAGTTCTCACCAAACCCAATACCATACTCCATTGAACCAATATGTTTTCCTTCGTACTTCAAAGGAGTGACTATTCTAAAACCATATCCTCCTCTACCGTACTCCAGACCAGAAATAGTCTTCATTTGTGAGTTTGCCTCATTGACAGTCATCCTTGTGGTGGAAAGGTCATCACCATAAGTTTGAGGACTGTGCAGACGCAGGAAAGAGGTAGAATCTGGCAAATGGAACTGGATCTGATATATCCCTCGTGCAGAAAGGTCCTTATAAAGAGGAAGCAACATCGTAGTAAGAGCCTCTCTGTCCCTTTCTGCAAAAAGCCTCAGAACTTCCTGATTCTCAGCAACCGGGAGCAATGCAAGGATACCAACATTTTCTTGCATTGCCATTCTTCTGTTAAGGTTACTTTCAGCCTGTTTTGCAACTTCCTGCTTTTGGAAGTCTACAAGAAGATCTTGATTTTTCATACTTTGCAGAGCAAATAGACCTATCAATACGAGTGATAGTACAACAAAAGAGATTAAAATCTTGCCTCGTAGTTTCATAGAAACACCATTATAAATTCAAGTAATCTAATTATACATTTATTATATATTAATTTTTACTTTATAATAGCAGAAAATGAAACCTCAATTCGCAAGATTAATATGCCTGTGTGTTGTTATTGTAGCACCTCTTGCGGGGGTTGCCCAGCCAGGCCAAAGGCGATGGGCTTAGGACCCATTTTCGTAGGAATTCGTGCGTTCGAATCGCACCCCCCGCATACTACCATACCCAAAGGATAGTACTGAACAGAAGGGGTGGAACTAAAATACTGCTTTTTCTGTCATGCATGCCTGTGAAGACCTATGAGGATAATTATCGAGACACCAAAATATAGCTTCATAAAATACCGCAAGGAGGGAACACAATTCATACCAGAGTTCCTTTCTCCTGTTCCCACCCTATTCAATTATGGCTTTATCGAGGACACAACCGATAAGGATGGAATGGAGACCGATGTGATAGTGATAGGTCCGGTCATGCAGCAAGGTGACATCCTTTATAGAGAAAGTTTTGATGGTATCGTAAAGTTCATTGACGATGCACTAAGAGACGATAAACACATAATATATATTGAAGGTTCCTTTTCAAAACAATTCTTCTCATGTTACTTCCACTTGTATGCCCTGTTTAAGACATTCCTGTATCTTATTCGACAGGGAAGGATAAGCAAATGCAGGTTTGAAGGGATAGAGATATATAAGGAAGAGAAGCGCCAGGAATAAAAATGAAGAACAAGGGTGAGTAACTTTACGATATATCCTCCCCAAGAGTCATAAGCCTGAGCCAGGGTCTTTTTCAAATGACTCCGGGCTTCGGTCAGAACGCGCGCGCGTACACAAGCCAGCAGGTCAAAGGAAAAGGGTGCCTGTGGGCCGCAAGCATGGAACAGAAGCCCTCATTTACTTATGCCTCAAAGCCTTTACAGGGTCCATACTTGCAGCCCTGCCGGCCGGATACACACCTGCTACCAAGCCCACCAGAACAGAGATCAGGAATCCCAGAACGACCAGATATAGTGGGAAGCTGCGCGGGATATTCAAGTAGGTCTCAACGGCAATGGACCCTGCAAGACCAAGCAAAGTACCAAGTATACCACCTATCAACCCTACGATAATAGATTCAAGCATGAATATGGTCAGGATGTCTGTCCGGGTATATCCTAGGGATTTCAGCAGACCTATCTCCCGGGTCCTCTCGGTCACTGTCACAAGCATGATATTCATAATACCAATGGAACCCACAAGCAAAGCCACAAGGGCTATCAGAGTTATGAGAATGGTAAGTGTGGCCGAAAGCATATCCAACCTTTCCAGGATATCCGCCTGATTGAACATATGATATGGTTTTGCATCTACATTATCCAGGTCACGGGCTGGAACTCCCAGGTTCCTTGCAAGACGTTGGTCTATTTCTTTTGCCACACCCCTTACAGACCCGGAACTTTCAGCCTTGGCAGAAAAACCACTATAATCATTTGTCCCAAGCAACTCATTGAAGGTCTGGATAGGGATAAATACAGATATATCCCTGTTTGGACCACCACTTACAAATGCACTTTTCTCTTTTTCCAATACCCCTTTTACCCTAAATTGCCGGGTCACGGTAGTACCATCATGCCTCATAAAAGTAATATCGATGTAGTTCTTAACAGGGATGTTGCGTCCAAACTTCTTATCGGCTACATCATTACCAAGGACTGCAACATATTTGTCCTTATCAGTAAGAAAGCTTCCATCCCCCATTTGCAGATTGGATATCTCCTTGGTATCCTCATTCACACCCTGTACATCTATCTGCCTGACAGTCGAAAGATAGGTCACCGAAGCCTTCTGCTGATTAAAGGCAGAGACCCCCACAACACCCGGAGTGTCCTTGATCAGCTCAAGCTGTGCATCATGGAAAATATTCACATCCTGACTGTATATAATTATGAAATTGGAACCCATAGAGCCAAGCTCGTCATTGAAATATTGGTTAAAACTGGTGCCAATGGATACATTTGCAACCACAGCAGCGACACCTATGATGATACCCAAGGTAGTAAGCGCCGAGCGCATTTTTGCACTCCTGACACTGCTGGATGCCAGAACGAAAGCCTGTCCTATGCTTATCATTTACTCTTTCCTCAATGCTTCAACCGGATCCATTTTTGCCGCCTTGCTGGCAGGATACACGCCCGCTATCAAACCAACGGTCACTGCAACCGCAAAACCAATAAAGATCTGCAATATGGGAAATATATTAGGCAGGCCAAGGTAACTATTGACCAGAAGGGATACCGCTATCCCGATCACAAGGCCAAGAACACCACCCAAAAGCCCAACGATCATAGACTCGATGATAAATAGCATCCGAATGTCACTCTTGGTAAAACCAAGAGCCTTCATCAGACCTATCTCCTGCGTCCTCTCGGCAACTGTCACCAGCATGATATTCATGATACCAATAGAACCTACAATGAGAGATATAAGTGCAACCGATGTGAGTAGCGCTGTTAATGCCATCGATAATTGATCTACCTGTTTTAGCAGACCTATCTGATCAATTAGCACATAGGGTTTTGCATCATCATTATCCATATCCCGGTTCGACACACCAAAACTGCGAGCCAACTGTCTGTCAATTTCATTACCCGTAACCTCAATAGCCTCAAGGCTCTCGGCCTTGATGAAAAAACCATTGTAATATTCGCTTCCGAGCATTTCCTTCATCGTATCTATGGGTATGAATATACGGGTACTTGATTCAACACCAGAATGAGCAAAGGTAATATTTGCATCCTTGAGCACACCTTTGACAATGAACTTCCGACTGATAGTTCCGCCATCCTCGAGCCTGAAAGTGATGATCACAGGATTCCTGACAGATACAGTTGTGCCAAATTTCTCCTTGGCTACCTTTGCACCCAGTACAGCCACATATTTATCTGTGGCCGAAAGAAAATCCCCATATTCTACCTCAAGATTTGCCACCTCATCATAATCCTGGTTCACGCCCTGTATGTCTACCTGACGGGACGTGGATAGATATGTGACCTTTGCCATCTGCTGCTTTATGGGAGAGACACCGACCACACCTGGTACAGTTCCAATCATCCCTGTATGCCTATCAAAAAAAACATTTGGATTGTGACTTGTGACCACGATGAAATTGGAGCCAATGGCCCCTATCTCTTCGGTAAAGTACTGATTGAAACTTGCACCCAGGGTTACATTGGCTATAACAGCAGCAACACCGATTATGATACCCAAGGTAGTAAGTGAAGAGCGAAGCTTTGAACTGTATATGCTCCCAACCGATAATCCCAAAGACCTACCCAATCCAAGCATTGATCAGACCCTGTCATTGAACTTTTTTGCGCTTGTAGATGATGTAAGCTAAGCCAGCAAGTACCACAGCCACATTGATAGCCACAATTGTTGAAGTGTTATTCTTTTTCACAACATTGTTCCTCAGTTCATGGGAACCGGCAAATACTGAATGCTGGTTGGCACCATTTCTATGATCGGCCTTTAAAGTGAGGTTCTGTCTGGAAAATACTTTGCCTTCCATAGCCTTTACATCGAACTGGATAGTAAAGAGCTCATCGGGGTCCATTGAGCCTATGAAATATTCCTTTGGAGAGAATTCAATGCCTTCTGCATCCGGCCGTATGCTCACCGAGAATAGTTTGTTCTGATGGACATTGACAACATCGAACTTGATCTTCCCCACACCGTTCTCAAGTACCAGATGACTTGAAGGTATGACCTTTACCGAGGACGGGTCCACCTTCACAGGTATTCTCCAATTACTGCTCAGTGCATGGGAATTTCCGACAACTTCCAGATCCAGATAATAAGTTCCTTCTGGTGTGTCCTCATCTACCTCTACGTTAAATGTGATGGTCACCGACTCGCCAGGTCCCAGCACACCTTTTCCATAATAGCTACCAGTTGTGACCCTTATGCCATCGCTACCTTCAAGGGTTGCAGATTGTATCCGTGCATTTGTATCAAATTCTTTTCCACCAACAGGTATAGAGCTTGTCCTGGCAGCGTTGGTTAGTGTGAATTCTATGCTACCCTTATCCCCTGGCATGAATACCTTAGGATCTGTAACGGGGCTCCCCTGGAGCTGTACACTTCCTCTGCTATCGAATGTATCCGAACCTACCCGGATGTCGAATTTTTTCTTGTACCAGATATTTTCAGTGCCTTCCATATACCACAGCTCAATGGTCTCAAGGCCCTCTTTGGCATTGCCATCTACAAAAAGGCGATAATCATGCACATATGCATCACCAGGACTTAATACACCTATTTTCTTTTCCGCATTAGCAGGACTATCGAGACTAAAAGGATATGAAGGCACCATTTTTATGACAAGGTCCTCTGCATTCCCAAAACCCCGATTCTCTACCTTGACCCATACACTCACATATTTCCCAAGCTCCGCAGGAGTTGGTTGATATTGTAAGATACCCACTTGCAGGTCTGCTGCTGATGCAAGAGGAGTGGACATCACCAGTAAGGCCAGACATCCCAGTAATGTGATCGTACTGCATATATGGATGCATTTCTTGTTGTGTTCATATATTCTCGACATTTTAGATCCTCATGCTACCCCGACCCTTCCGTCCCTGATATATACTATCCTGTCTGCATGTTTTGCGATTGTGGGGTCGTGGGTTATCATTATGATGGTCCTTCCTTTCCTGTGTAGTTCTGAGAAGATCCCCATTATCTCAGTCCCGCTTTTAGAATCAAGATTACCGGTTGGCTCGTCGGCGAGTATCAAGGAGGGGTCATTGATAAGGGCCCTGGCTATGGCCACCCTTTGTTGCTGTCCTCCTGAAAGTGCGGTGGGTCTGTAATCCATACGGTCCCAAAGCCCTACCAGCCCCAGAAGTTCCTTTGCCCTTGCCCTACCATCAAGGCCTTCTTTTTTGTTTGCATAGGTGGGAAGCTCTACGTTCTGAAGAGCGGTCAGGCGGGAAATGAGATTGAAGTTCTGAAAAACAAAGCCTATCTCAAAACCCCTGAGCTTTGCTATTTCAGCATCCTTCAAGGTACTTATATCCCTACCCATGATGAGCATTTGTCCTTGGCTGGGTCTATCAAGGCACCCTATAATATTCATCAGGGTACTCTTGCCAGAGCCAGAGGGCCCCATTATTGCTACAAACTCTCCTTTGTTCACTGAAAGGTCTATGTGCTTCAGGACAGGTGCTTCCATATCCGCTACCCGATAACTTTTACACAGACCGATAAGTTCAATGACTGGTTCCCGATCTTCCATATTCTTCTCCGGATATCATCCTCTAGTGGCTTAGGATCAGAAGGAATGATCATTCTAAGATCACTGTCTATAAATTAGGATGCATATGATATATTTGTGTCCATAGCTTTGGAGTGAATAGCTTTTGTTGTAGCTGAAGACTGGCATAAATGTGGTGCATATATTCATTTTGGACATAAGCTATATGAAATATACTAAATTAAATAAGATATACCATTAGTTTTATATCCATTAAAGATAACAGACGGCAATTAGTAGAAAATACATATTCCTTATATGGTGGTCATGTGTGAAGCTATTGCGAAATGCAAGATATGAGAATACAGGATATAGGGCTTTACTCTTGTTGCTTTTAGCTTTGCTTATCCTGTCAATACTTACAGCTGTTACCTTTGGCACGGTAGACCTATCGGTACAACAGGTATATGCTGTGATACTGAACAAGTTGTTCAATACCGGTTACGGGGCCCTGGACATAAGACGCAGTACAGAGGACATCGTATGGCTCATACGCCTTCCAAGGGTGGTCCTGGCCATGGCTGTGGGTATTGGACTTTCTGTATCCGGCAGTATCATGCAGGCTGTGGTAAAGAATCCCTGGCTGACCCATATATCCTAGGAGTGTCCTCTGGTGCTGCTTTAGGTGCAACGGCTGCCATAATATTTGGGATAGGAAAGGCATTTGGGTCTAATGCTATTGGCATGTGTGCATTCATGGGAGCATTTGCTGTTTCTGTACTGGTGCAGATAATAGCAAGTATCGGTGGCAGGGCAAACTCGGTTCGGCTGCTGCTCAGTGGTATGGCCATCAGTGCTGTCTGCTCGGCATTTTCCAGTTTTATCATATATTTGTCCCCAAACACTGAGGGCATAAAGACCATCACCTTCTGGCTGATGGGGAGTCTGGCAGGTGCTGAATGGAAGAACATCTATGTGATACTACCTGCCATGATATTGGTGACCATCTTCTTTGTAAGTAGGAGCAGGATACTTAATCTGATGCTATTGGGTGATGAAGTTGCCATCACATTGG
>CAZBJM010000076.1:0-7930 GCA_964492225.1 uncultured Methanosarcinales archaeon | reverse complement strand
AAGGCTCACCGGCGCATCGTGCACGCGCGCGTAAAACTTGGTATGCCCGTTTACCATCTAGCTGTGGTGCCGCGCATTTTTTGAATAATGCATAACTTCAATATCTGCTTGGAAATTGAAAATACATATTTTATAAGTAACACCAGCGTCTGATTTGTTCTGCTCACTATCCAGTCCCCCATATAACATCAAAAGTGCACTTTTTCCAATATCCGAGCGATGTATTTAAATATAACATGCCATATTTAGGGCCGGGGAAAGTTTGCATTCGATCATTTTCCTATACAACATAAATCCCCTTGTTCAGGACATATCACACCACATACAACCAAATTGCAGACTTTCCCCCATTTGTCAACCTGAACTTTTTTTGATGCTTACAGTATCCCAATAAAAAAAGGGAACATACCGACCAACATGGGTTCTAATAAGCTACGAAGCCTCGGCTCTTAATGCATAAAGAATAACCTGTCAAAATTACAAGCCTCTGCCGTAAAAACCTAATCAGTCTACTGGCGCCTATCACTTTTACGCGCGCGATGTCTGCCACCAGGTGTTTTGATACATTGACCGGGGGCCGATGACAGAAAATATAAAAAAAGTACCAGAAGCCCTGCTCTGAAATAGCATAGATGCCATCCAGAACGGATATATCTCAAGACCTCTGATATTTTGACAATCTTGCCTTTACTTTATGAAAAGACCACATCTGCAGGCCCCGCGGGTTTGCAGGTCCTTTGTCTGAGCTGCACACGGGCAGATTATCTTTTTGTCCTTCTCCTTATCGCCTGTCCTTGGCTGGCAGAAGCAATACCATTCCCCATACTGCTTTTTGTTGCCGCAGATACCTTTGACTGCTGTTGTTACCAGGTCCCAGTCAGTATTTATCTTGTATCCTCCCTTTTCCGCATTTTTCACTGAGCGTTCAAAGAACTCGTTCTCAAGGTCTCCATTGAATTTCATACTAGTGGCTCCAATACTACTGCCTTTGTCAAAGGCACTTTAATATCTACTATGCTGTAATTTAATCCTTTGCCCTGGCCATTTCTGCAAGTTGGTTGCCCGCCTGCCTGCACCTCTTCAGCTCCTCTTCAAAGGGCCTGAACTTTATCTGCATGCTCTCCATGGCAAGTTCACACCTTGCAGCTTCCATTTCCTTCTCCATGCCCTTGACCGCACCGCCTCCCCAGCCGAAGGAGCCGAACAGGAAATACTTCTTTTTCTTTGGGTTAAGACCTGTCAGATATGTGAGGAAACCTGCTACTGTATAGAACATTTTGTTGTTCATGGTTGGAGAGCCAATGGCGATCACAGGTGCTTCCATCAGTTCTTTCATTGTCATGCTCCAATCATTTTTCCTCAGATGGCGCACCTTTACATCAACACCCATATCTCTGACACCCTCAGCTATCTCCATAGCCATCTTTTCAGTGCTTCCCCACATGGTATCATAGATTATCAATACTTTTTCAGTGCTTTCGCCCCTTGCCCAAGTTCCATAGGCCTTCACGATCTGTGCAGCATTCTTTCTCCAAATCAATCCATGGGCAGGTGCTATCATGTTTATGCTGATCCCAAGCTCATTGATCTTGTCAATATATTTGAGCACCTGGGTTCCAAAGGGTAACAATATATTGGCATAATATACAGCAGCATCTTCCATTATATCCTCCACTTCATCATCAAAACGTCTGGAGGTAGCGATGTGCTGACCAAATGCATCATTTGAAAACAGTATTTTATCCTCTTTGAGATATGTTTGCATACTGTCTGGCCAATGCAACATGGTTGCTTCGATGAATGAAAGTGTATGCTTACCAAGACATATCTCATCCCCGGTCTTTACCACTTGGAAATTCCATTTTTCACAACCATCCCCTTTATAATGGTCACAAAGTCCAGACTTGCCTTTGGTACTTGTGATAAGTGTGGCATTTGGAGCAACATCCATAATTGCAGGCAGGGAGCCGGAGTGGTCCATTTCCACATGATTAGATATTACATAGTCTATCTTTGCTGGGTCCACTATCTGGCGTATCCTCTTTAGCATCTCCTCGGAGAAAGCTGCTTTAACCGTATCTATAAGTGCGATCTTTTCATCAACTATAAGATATGCATTATAACTTCCACCTTTTGGAGTTTCGTATCCATGGAAATCCCGCAGGTTCCAGTCAACAACACCTACCCAGTATACTCCTTCTGTAATTTCCAATGGTTTTGTATCATCCATATAAAATCCCTCCACTTGTTATTTTCTTTACTAAAGGATTGCTCTCTATATTTATCCTTACCTGTATACTGATACAATCTCTTAGTGTCTGCCTTTCTGTAATTCCAATAGGCCCATGGGGCTTTTCCGATATTGGGACCTAGACACCTATTTATGGGCCGTCAGCAATGGTATGAACCAGGATCATCTGCCCTTTACCTTTTCGATGATCTTCTGCTTCTTTTTAATGGCCTCGACCGTAGCTTTATCTATTGCCTTTTTCATCTCTTCGAAATTACGGGGCTCCTCTTCGCCTATCATCTTTTTTATTGGCGTGTAGGCAGACTCCCTAAAACGCGGAGTGAAGTCCTGTAAAATTCCATTGATCTTTATCATGGCACCACTACCTTCCTCAACTGTGCCTATGATACCTATCCGCACGCCAGCCGACCTTACACGGTCCATGATATCACCAGCAACATGTGGTGGAGCAATGATAAGTAGGGCATCCAGTGAGACTCCAAGATAGTCTATCTCAAGCTTTTCCAGCATTTGTAGAACTACCGGGTTTACAAGGGGTCGCATCTTTTCCTCATCAAAGACAAGTTTCACGCCGGCCGTCTTAGATATCTCCTTTGCGTCGCCTCGTATACCACCATTGGTCACATCGGTCATGGCATGGATGTGGCTGATAAGTCCCGAATCAATAAGCTTTTCACATGCTTCCAGGAACTTGATATTGAGGGTCTCGTCAACGACCTCGTGCATAGAGTAATAGAGCGCAGCTGTGGATATTGTGCCACCGCCTGCGCCTTCGGTCATAAGGATGACATCTCCTACCTGGGTCTGCTGCCTTGCGGTGAGGTCTGATGAGACGCCTACAGCACCAACACCTCCTGTCATGCGCTCGCCTATGACCATATCACCCCCTATCCTCAAAGTACTACCTGTGACCAGTGGTATTCCAGAGAGCTCTGCAACAGCGGTTATACCAGCTATATGATCAAATATCCGGGCAACATCACCGTCATCGGCCACGTGGATGTCCGAGAGCATTGCAATTGGTCTTGCACCCATGACATAGACATCCCTCAGAGCTGCCCTAGCCACGTGAAAACCTGCAAGGAATGGGAAATCACTGAGCCTAGAATGCATCCCGTCTATTGTGATGATGACATATTCTGCTGAACCATTCGCTCTGACAACACCGGAATCATCAAGATGGGTGGTATCTACTACTGCACTGGTCCTGCCTATGACCTGAGCGATCTTCTCATGGGTATAGAAATCTCCCATTCCTCTCGATCCAACTCCAAACTCCCCCATCGTCACTCCAGAAATGATAGGTTGTAGTGCATCTCCCTTTACATGTTGAACGGCACTGGCTTCCACAATGGCCGCCTTTGCCAATTTACGGGCATGTTCCGGGCTTGTTTTCTTTACTTCCAGTATTCTGGAGGTGAGCTTGTCCTCAAGGTCGAGGTCCCCGTTCACGAGCCCTCTTTTAGCATAGCCTTCTATGTCCATATTATCACATCCATTAAGTCTAACACATATCAATGAAGTTTTTGAGCATCCTCAGACCCATCGTTCCACTTTTTTCGGGATGGAACTGGGTGCCTATGACATTACCTGCATCGTTGATGACAGACGCTGCAAACCTTGTGCCATACTCGGTCAGTGCAAGTGTGTTGTCCCCTGCCGTATCCACATAGTATGAATGCACGAAATAGACAAATGTATCATCCGGTACACCTGAGAAAAAGGGATGGTCACGCTTTACTTCTATGGAGTTCCACCCGACGTGCGGCACTTTTAGTTCATTATGGGGGAATCTAAGGACACTGCCTTTGATGGCACCAAGGCCTTCAGTATGTCCTCCTTCTTCGGAATGGCTCATCAGGAGCTGCTGACCAAGGCAAATGCCAAGCATGGGCCTTCCAGAACGGATATAGCTATGTATCGTATCAAGAAGTGTTTGGATATTCAACATTGCATCCCTGAAAGCCCCAACACCTGGAAGTATGACCCCGTCTGCCCCCGATATCTCAGCGGGGTCGCTGGATATGCGAACATTTGCACCGGCATGCTCCAACCCCCTGTGGACACTTCTGAGATTTCCGAGCCCGTAATCGATAATGACTATCTTTTTCACGTGGAGATTAGAACATGGTTTTTGTACATGAATGTAACGATATATCTTTGGACCTTTTAGAGTGGAAGTATATTGTATAATGATATCAGTGTTCAGGACTCAAAGAAAGGGCTCAGAACTCACTGTATGAAGACAAAACCACTATTTTCCAAGGTCGATGAACGTGTCAATACATGATTAACATGGCTGCTTTTATCTCTCACTCTGTATAAAATATCAGAACAAAATCGAATAATTTATATATCCAACAACTTTCTTGGATGTGGTGGTATTCTTGAAAAAGACCAAGAGTTTGTTAAGTAACGATTCGGCAATAGAATTGCCAATAAACATCGTAGTGATGTTGGTGATAGGTATGGTGGCCCTTGCAGCCCTTATTGCAATAATCCCTCCTCCGACAAAGAATATGTCAGCCAATGTAGACAATGCAGGATTGACATCTGGTACCCTGTCTGCTGGAAACACTATTCTGGTCGATTCCGGGATAGTAGCCGCTGGGAACTTCTCAGTGACAGTGAAGATATCTGCAAAGGACCCGGATGGCTATCCGGTCAGGGGAGCAAATGTGGTCCTGCGCGGTCTTGGTGGTGCTGCTACAGGGGTCACTGATGATGCAGGTCTGTGCACATTGAAGACCGATGCAACATCCGGTGGCGCCCGTATCAGCCTTGGGGCAAACCAGAATGAGGGAGCCATGGACCTGAAGATCACGGCGAATGGATTCTACGACTATGAAAAGACAAATGCAGTAATGATAGTCAGGACGGCATGATCCTGACACCCTTTTTTTATGTTTGCCAAAAGAATATTAGAAAATGAGGAGGCCGCCATAGGTCTTCCTGTCCGCATAGTTGTCCTGACAATAATAGGATTGGTGGGTATGTATGCCATGTTATACGCCGTACTCAATGCGCCTTTGGTTCCAGGATACATTTATGCAACTGCAGATAACACCAGCTTCGATCTCCCCGGAGGTCATGGCGATTCTCCCCTTATACGGGTGCATGTGTGTGACTCTAATGATAGACCTGTCAATGGAGCAAATGTGGTGCTTTGGTGTCCTTCCAGGCAAAGAGCTATTGTCGGGGTCACTGGACCTGATGGGACTTTTGAGGGTATACTGACCAATATCACACTACCTGTTGGAAAAAGTGAGGGATACATCGCCATAAAGGTAATGCACGAAGGATGCGTGGACCATTCCAATGATTTTCTTGTGAAGGTCAGAAAAGAGTGAACTTAAGTATAGCAGAGATGGAACATATTCCTCTCTCTGCTTTATTTGCTTACTGTTCAGGCGTACACCTTAGTCCTGTTTTCCATATAGAACTTTACAGATACCGCTATGGCAAAGACCAATGCCACGCAGAAGGAGAAGTAGGCTGAGCGTATGATGTCCCATTGCTGAGCTAGAATAAGCCCACCTGTCATGAACAGCACCAAAGAACCTGCAATACCCGACATCTCTAGAGGGACCTTCATGGTACCTATATTGATACGATTGCGATTCTCTGCTCTATCAAGGCGTTGATTGAGCAATAGCAATTCATCCTTTACATCAGCTATGTATCGCTCATGGTCCTTTCGCGGATCAACTACCCCTTCTTTTGCTTTCTCCATCATTGCACGTAATTGGGAATTATCCTCAATGAGGAATTCCACACGTTCTTTGATATCAGGCACCTGTTCTGCAATATTGTTCAATTCATCGGCTATCGATGTCCCCTTGTCCACTCCATTCTGGTCCCCCAATCTCTGCATGACTAAAAGAAGGTCGGAACGGATGCTCTCTACTTCATCTTCAATGTCTGTGAAGTATCCATGTAAAGGACCTTCAGACAGGTCACCAGCCGAAAGTCGTCTTTCAATAGCACGTATTCTTTTTTCAAGTCCTCTGAAGCTCTGGTCCAGGGAATGGACCCTTCCATTGATATCTTCATTAATATGATTCTCGTTTTTCATGTCAAGCACCTGTATACCGGGACTTTTTCACTATAGATATAAAAATACTTCGATTTTGTTCTGGGATAGGCAGAGTGGTGTACTTCGCTTGTATAATGAGGGGGCCTGGGAACAGGTATGCTTCAAATTCGATCCATTAAGGCAGATGCTCATACATGAAATTCAATGGACTCACCAGCAGATGCCTTCGTATTCTATCCTTGTATGTATAACATCCGGCCTTAGCATACGTCTTCCATCGATAACTATCCTGTCTTTCATGACCTCAAACTCTTTGTCCAATTTCCGAAATTCATCCCATTCTGTCATGATAAGGCATCCATTAGCTCCTTTAAGAGCTTCGGAAGGAGTATTACAATAGGTGATGTTGGTGAAGACCTTTTTCATATTACCAGATGCCATGGGGTCATATGCCGTAATATCAGCACCCTGGCGCAGGAGTTCAGCAATGACCGGTATAGAACGGGATTCCCGAATATCATCGGTATCGTTCTTGAAAGCAAGTCCCAGCACAGCTATCCTCTTGCCCATTAGCTGCTCATTTAACATTTTCTTTTGTAGCAGCTCTACCATCTTGATGGGTTGGCGCTCGTTGACCGCAACAACAGAATCCAGAAGCTGTGGTTCATAACCTATTTCTTTGGCCTTTGAAATAAGCGCACGGACATCCTTTGGGAAGCATGAGCCACCAAAACCTACACCGCTGTTGAGGAAACGGCGCTCGATCCTAATGTCTGTACCCACCGCATCCATAACCTCGTATGTGTCTATACCTAGTTTCTTACATATGTTGCCTAGCTCGTTGGCAAAGGATATCTTTGTTGCAAGAAATGAATTATTCACATATTTTATCATCTCAGCCGTTCTTGGATTGCTGTGTGTGACCTCACGCTCAAGTCCTTTATAGAGCTCGGCCACCAAACGACCAGATCTCTCATCAATAGCACCTACAACTATCTTGTCAGGGTGCATGAAATCATATACCGCCTTTCCTTCCCTCAGAAACTCCGGGTTCATAACAACACCAAAGTCCCTCCCTGCCTTCTTACCTGAAAACTCTTCTACGATAGGAAGCACCACTTTCTCAGTCGTTTCAGGAACAACTGTACTCTTGACCACCACTACATGATACTGGTCTTTCTTCCCAATGGCTTTTCCAAGGCTTGCGCTGGCAGCTTTCACTATGGACAAATCGATGCTTCCATCTTCCCTCGATGGTGTCCCCACACATATAAATGAGACGTCCGTGTTCTGTACAGCATTTTCATAGTCCATTGTGGCAATAAGGTTTTTCTGTGCGTGCTTCTGCAACAATCCGTCCAAACCTTCCTCCCATATCGGTGCCTTTCCCGCATTGATCATTTTTACTTTCTCTTCATCTACATCTATACAAATTACCTTGTGCCCAAGCTCTGCAAAACATGCTGCAGAAACCGAGCCAACATATCCAGAACCAATTATTGAGACTTTCATGCGGAGATGCTCCAGGCTGATTATATTGTTATGGGAGTATAAAGTGATGTTGTTGAAATGTTATAGATATTGAGAATGTCTAATTAGCTCATATTTCCTCCATTTCTGATCAGATGATCAGTTAACAATAA
>CAZBJM010000075.1:0-8307 GCA_964492225.1 uncultured Methanosarcinales archaeon | reverse complement strand
CTGCCATAAAAACCTAGTCAGTCTACTGGCGCCCATCACTTTTACGCGCGCGATGCCTGCCGCGGGTGTGGCGATACATTGACCAAGGACTGGTGACAGAAAATGGAAAACGAGCATAAAGTAGCTATCAATTAATGGATGCTACTAACAGTCAAACTCAGGATCTATCCTGTAGAACAGAAATGTACCATATGGTCATCTGTCTTGATGATGAAAAAACGGGATGGATCAAAGTGAAATAGAGCATTCAGAACAAGTCAAATTTTGGTTGACGCATGCGAAATTGATCATATCATCATAATGATGGTCATTACTTTGTACAAATATTGATAATGTTTATATATAAGCAGAACTCATATACAGGTATCTGACCGATAGAGGCCAGATAGGATCAAAGGTGGTACATTATGAGAAAAACGATACAAATGTTGATAGCACTAGCAGTGTTGTTAGCAGTTGCTGAACTAGTAGTGAAGACTTCCTTGTCTGGATGGAACATTGACAATATGATGCTAACGGCACCTGCAACAGTTCCTGATCTCCCAGTCATTGCGCTTCCTGTGGCAACAGTTCTGGGTCTTGCATTTGTCATGCAGAGCAGAAAAGGGTGATAATACCCATCCCACTATCTTTTTTTATCCACTACCTGCTTCTTTTCTGTTTTTGCCCGCACCAAGCCCATAAGGTAGGCTGGTATACAACCAATGGCAGTACAGGTCTCCAATGAAACTCCACTACCGGTAATATCAAGATGAAGAGGTGCAATCTCAAACAATCCAGGAGGGAGGCCTTTGTGACCAAGGCCAACAAGGATCAAATAAGAGCGATTAGCTATGATATCATCGGCCAACGACTCGGGAGTGATGGTACGTTGCTTTTCTGGTTTTGATGTTGTCACGACCACTTCACCAAACTGTGACTGAAAACCTTTTTTTGGAAGTTCAAAGACAAACAATTTACGTTTTTCATGGAGCAAACGCAGGTATTTCCCAGACTCTCCAATCGTGGTCTTATCAGCAACAAAATCCACCAGCTCGTCCGGGGTCATCTTGAAGGGAAAGTCAAAGAGTGCCAGTGAGAAGCCAAAGGCATGGCATATTGGAGCAGCACGGGCAATGGCTCTGTAATGAGCATCCAGTATCTTTATCTTATCATATGTATTGACAATTCCAATGGTCAGCATCTTTTCACCGTCCTTAGGTTCAGGCACATGACAGCACGCGTGCATATATTAAACCTATCACATGTGGCACAATCATCCCAAAGCTCTGCTTTCATTGCAGGGTCAAGCCTTTGAAATCCTGCCTTCTCAAAGAACACAGGAGAGCTTGTCCGTGCATAGACCTGCCCATGGGATGCATCCGGTTTCCCCAGAAGAGCATGCAGCAGAGTGGAACCTACCCCCCTGCCACGATAATTTGGATGCACTGCAATGGAATGGATCTCAGGAAAACTACCCTGTATTATTGCTCCAGCTCCAAGTAACTTATCCCCTGACATCACAACAATAAAGTTTTCAATGGACAGACCCTCGATATCAAGGAAATAAGTTGACATCAGGACCTGGATATTTGTGAGGTCCTCCAAGCAGGCATCCCGTGTGATAGTATCTGAGTTCAAAGTATCTCATCCATGCTACCACTACGAAAACCTTCCACGTCCAGTGTCACATAATCAAAGCCTATATGTCTAAAATATGAAACAATCTCTTCCCTGTTAAGAAGAAGGGCCGAAAACTCATGGGTTGGTAGCTCAATGCGCGCGATCCCCTTATGGTCCCGGACCCTTATGCTTGTAAATCCCATAGATGCAAGGAAGTCCTCAGCCAGTTCGACCCGGTGTAACAATGCAAGGGTAAGGATATCGCCATAGGGAAACCTTGATGCAAGGCATGGTGTGGATGCTTTGTCAAATACCGAAAGTCCCGCAAGCTTGGATATTTGCCTGATCTCCTCTTTTGTTACAGCAAATTCGATGAAAGGAGAATATACGGAACCGGTAGCTTCATCAAGCGCTCTTTTTCCCGGTCTGTAGCTACTGGCATCGGAAGCATTGCTACCCTCAAGTATTACCTCAAAGCCAAGTTCTTTGCGCAGCTCATCAAGCAGATGCAAGATCTCTTTCTTACAATAATAACATCGTTCAGGACCGTTCTGAGCCATCTGGGGGATATCCAGTTCATTGAAGTAGACTATCCTATGGGCGATACCGATCTCCATTGCAAGCTTCTTTGCACTTTCAAGTTCCCTTTCAGGAAAAGAGTTCAGCTTTACTGTAACAGCTATAGCTTTGTCTCCCAGGGCATAATGGGCAAGAAATGCAAGTGTTGCGCTGTCCACACCACCTGAGAATGCCACAACTGCACTGTTTTTACTGGCTATTGCACTTTTGAGCTGTTCTATCATCATGGCATAGATAGGGTTTGGCTAATTAGATTTTTCGCTTATGCATAGACCTGGGGTGGAGGTTGTTGATCAGAATTTCACTTTTTTTAAGCATACTCCATTTTTCGCGTTTATTCCTATATGATGCCCGCCCATCGGGAAAAACGCGCGCGACTGGCGGCGAGTCGGGGTTGGACTGTAAAAAGGGGCCGCGTCTTTCGTTATATTTAGCACGCGTTTATTGTTAACTGTTCATCTAATAAGAAATGGAGGAAATATGAGCTAATTGGACAACATCATGCCTGTGTCTTAAGACCTGCATAAACTTGAATACTAAGAAGGAGCATATAAATATATATCTGACAGACCCGGAAATTGTATCTGGAATTTGAGCTGTCTGTGAAATATATGCCTGCACATGCAAATCGCTTTGATAAGAAAGATATGTAACGGAAGGAGAGGAACTATGGCTTTTTTTGGAACTAATGGTGTGAGAGGAATAGCAAATGAGTACATTACTCCACAGCTTGCGATGGATGTTGCAAGAAGTGTTGGGACATATATGGGCTCAAAGGGGACGATAGCCATCGGAAGGGATACAAGGGCATCCGGAGAGATGCTTATGTCTGCTGCAATTGCCGGTGCTTTGTCAGCTGGGCTTACTGTCATTGATATTGGAATAGTGCCCACACCTTCGGCACAGTATTATGTAAGAGAGTATGCTGATGCTGGAATAGTGATAACTGCATCACACAATCCCCGTGAATATAACGGTATAAAGCTCATAGCAAAGGATGGTACTGAGTTTTCCAGGGAGGGAGAGGCTGAGGTTGAGAAGATATACATGTCTAAGAAGTTCTCTGCTGCAAGCTGGGAGAGGACCGGAGACCTTAGAACAGATACCCGTGCTAATGAGATGTACATCAAGGGAATAATCGATTCTGTCGATAGTAAGAAGATAAGGGAAAAAAGGTTCAGGGTGGTTGTGGATACTGGATGTGGTGCAGGTTCTGTTACTCTTCCCTTATTGCTTCGAGAACTTGGATGTGAGGTCCTCACCCTTAATGCACAGACCGATGGCACATTCCCATGGAGGAACCCGGAGCCGACCCCTGATGTACTTAAGGAGCTTATGGACCTTGTGAGGGTCACCGGTTCTGTTATGGGTGTTGCACAGGATGGGGATGCTGACCGAGCGGTCTTCATAGATGAAAGGGGCACATTCATACCTGAGGATGCATTGCTCGCCATGATGACAAAATATGTCTTGGAGAGAAAAAAAGGGCCCATCGTCACACCAGTAAGTTCATCATCCCGGATGCTGGATGTCACAAAGGAGGCAGGCGTGGAGCTTGTATGGACCGCTGTGGGGTCGATATATGTAGCAAGGAAAATGATGGAGCTTAAGGCTGTATTCGGTGGTGAGGGAAATGGTGGCCTTATCTTCCCAGAGCACCAGTACTGTCGTGATGGAGCTATGGCCTGTGCCAAGTTCCTGGAGATCATTGCCAATGGACAAAAGCTCTCGGACCTTGCTGCAAGTGTTCCAGTCTATTTCAACTCCAAGACAAAGATAGAGTGCAAGAACCTTGAGCCTACAATGAAAAAGGTGAAGGACAGCATGAAGAATAATACCAGGGCTGAAACCATTGATGGTGTAAAGGTATGGTACGATGATGGTTGGGTCCTGATCAGACCTTCAGGTACCGAGCCTATTATTCGCATCTTTGCTGAAGCAAAGACAAAAGCAATTGCTGATAAACTTATGGATGAGGGTGTCAAGCTAGTACAAAAATTCAATGCCTGAAATGAACAATGAGGCTTTATGCCTCTGCTTTCTTTTTATTTGTGAATGCCAAGGTGCAACATGGCTTTGATGTGTGGGATATGCTTTGTTTGAGAGGTGGTACTTTGGCAAGTTTGGAGGAGAAAGTTTTGACTGGTGCCATTTCTTGCCAAACTAAGCATTCATGGACCCAGATGCCGGATAGTATGTTTTTGCTCTGCCCATTTGCTGAGTACGTATCATATTAGCATCTTGGAGCTTGCTTAGAATAGCATATACAGTGCTCTTACTTATTTCAAGCCGAACCGTCACATCATGCGCATTTATTCCAGGCTCATTGTTTATTATATCGAATACTGCATTTTCGATATTGATAGAAACCGACGAATTCTGTGCACCAAGTTCTTTAGAATAGTATTTTTTGTTTCTTCCCTTTTTAATGTGATATAGCAAATACCCATCCATGCAGTTCAGATGATACATAAGTGTGCTTCGGTGAATGTCAAAGATATTTGATAATTCTTGAACTGTGCAACCAGACCTATCTTTTATGTATGAGTATATCGCCAGCTTTTTTTCATCTTCTTTGATGGATGACAGTCTCACTGCCAAAAACTTTGCACCTTCTATGCACAAAGTGCAGTCAGCAAGCAAGCTCCAAATAAAAGAAAACTGTATCCATAATGGCAAGTCTATAAAATCAATACTTTCTGTTATCCCCTCAGCAGGATACTCTCCGTTATAAGGTGTAACAATATATTTATCGCATCCGTTAACCGATGCCGGAAATGCAGCGATTAGAACCAGGATCATCAAAACATATTTTACAACCATAATCGCCTCAATAACTTTATATTGTGTAGTATCAAATGCTATTAATCCTAAACATTTATAGCTTATGGTTATACTGGAATGTAAACTTCATAATAAAATATTGTTACTGGGTTGGTTTTTTCAGGTTTCCCTGCCAAACCAGGTTCATCTGTGGCTTAAACGAATTTCCATACGAATTTGTAGCAACTTTTGCTTTTTGTTTTACCGATGCCCTTTATTTAAAGACAAAAACAAGGGCAATGTAGGATCTAAAATTTATGAATCCATCATATGTACGTTTATCCCGAAACGGGAATATACTTAAGCCGCCTCAATTTAATTTTTCATGCTGCCTGTGATAAGTACTGCAATATCGGGATGCATCAATCATATATCTTGATCCCGGACGTACAAATGTAAAAATGTAAAAATCCGGTTCTCATTCCAATATAACCATAATACTTATATCAACATAATACAAAAGAAATCATACAGCACGGCACTGTAGTTATAAAATATGTATACTTTGCCATATTTATGTCACAGGTATACTGTTTATAAGATATGGTGCAACTACGAGCACTATATAAATGCTAGCTGGAGTTTGGTGGCTCTTCAAATCAACCAAACTCCAGAGATCAGCCAAAAGGCATGGTTCATGTGGCTTTGCTAATATTTTAAGCTTACTGCACTTTTGCCTTAGCTTGCAGAAAATGCCCGACGATGCAATGACTCTACATATTGCCTGTGATGCCAGTATTTTGCGAAAATGATGAGCGATATCTGGTGTTAAATGGGTGATGGGGAAGTGTGTTGGGTGGGCTTTGCTGTAGACAATATAATAACACGGAGGAAAAATTTAATGCAAAGCAATTTAAGGAGTAAAGTTGCATCATCATTTCTTGTGATGCTTCTTGTGAGCATAGCACTTGTATCATGTGCTAGTACTACAAATGTTGAACATGTGACCTACTATCAAGGTGTTCATCATGAATAAAATATCACTAAAAAGTCCCGGTATAAATCTTATATTGATCTCATTTGCATTTACAGCAATGTGGATTGTAGGCGCATTTTCAATCATATTATCGTCTTTAATTCCTTCTTTATTATCTGCTCAGACATTGGGCAAATTTTGCCTTGCTTCTATGTATATTTGTTCTTTTATAATCCCGTTAGTGGGGCTTGTGTCATATATAAGAGATAACAAGGCAAAAAGTTCAAAATACTATCTTGCTATTCCTTTGTTAATATCTGTATTTTTCATGACATTATATAGAGATATAAATCACATGCATTTTTTCTATAAAGTATCCCTCTTTGGAAAAATGGGATTTGAGCTCAACTCACTTATGATTGCAGCGGTTTTTGTATTTTTTGCATTATCTGCTCTTTTATTTGTTTACTCAGCTCCAAAAAGCAAAGCAAAGATTATGGAGATCCCATATATATTCTCTATCCTATTGCTACTTTTGAGTATAACTTATGCATTTACTTCAATAGCTTATTCATTTTTTGTCAAATATTTACCACAAAGCATGATGGATTCATTCGGAATGATTTATTTTTTAATGACTCCACTATTTGGTTTATCGCTTATTTGGGCGGGAACTAAGTATGACAAGGAATAGAAGATACTAAAATGTCATAGCTTTAAGTAAATAAAGGAAGGAGGGGGTTGATGGCACTTAGTAAAAGTTTGATCGGTACTGAAAAAACGCTCCTTGTTTGGCGTATTGAGTATACCGATACTGCATATCATCCAAAGGGTATGAATGATTTTGGATGGGTCGATGCAAGATCTGGTGAAGCTATATTTGTAGCATATTCATAATGCAAAAATATCAGAAAGCAGTACAGAATTATTGATTCTGATTGTATTTAATGTGCTTGTTTATGCTCTAGCAATAAAGACAATACAAAGAAGTAAATAAATGCATAATGTAGTCTGAGTTCATGTGATGTATCGATCATATATTCAGATCCTGTACCTGCAAATGTAAAAATCCGTTTCACATTCCAATATAACCATAATGCATAATACTCACAACATGCCTGCATGTAGTCAAGTACCATAGTTATAAAATACGTATCTATTGCCCATGTTATGGTCAGTAGTATACAGTTTATAATTGATGGTGCAACTACAAGCACTATACAAATGCTAGCTGGAGTTTGGGGCTCTTCAAATCAACCAAACTCCAGAGATCAACCAAAAGGCATGGTTCAGTGGCTTTGCGAGTATTTTAAGCTTACTGCACTTATGCCTCCGGCTTGCCTGAAAAAGCCCGACGACGCAAGGACTCTACATGTTGCCTATGATGCCAGTATTTTGCGAAAATGATGAGCGAGATCCGGTGCTTGATGGGGATGGGTGAAGAATATAGAAAATATTACGTATGTCAAGGACTTGCGGAAATAAAGATATAAGTAAATAAGTGTGAATTACCATTTGATAGAATGATAAGTAAAAGAGGTGAAATAATGAACGAAATAAAGTCATATGAAAATAAGCAAATACGCTCAGTTTGGGTGGAAGAAAAAGAGGAGTGGTATTTTAGCGTAGTGGACATTGTTGGAGTATTGACTGAACAAGAAAATGCAAGAGGAGCCAGTACCTATTGGGCGGTGTTAAAAAATAGATTAAAAGAGGAAGGCAGTGAACTGCTTACAATTTGTAAGCAGTTGAAAATGAAAGCAACAGACGGAAAAATGCGTTTGACAGATGTTGCCGATATGCAAGGAATTTTTCGTATAATCCAATCCATACCATCGCCAAAAGCAGAGCCATTTAAGATGTGGTTAGCAGAAGTAGGCAAAGAACGAATAGACGAAACGATAGATCCGGAGATAACAATTGACAGAGCTTTAGAAATCTATTTAAAAAAAGGATATTCAAGAGAGTGGATCAATCAAAGATTGCAAGCAATCCAAGTTAGAAAAGAACTAACAGATGCTTGGGACGATCATGGGGTAGAAAAAGGGATCGAATATGCGATCCTTACCGATGAAATAACAAAAGCATGGTCCGGAGTAACAACAAGAGGATATAAAAATCTTAAAGGATTAAAAAAAGAAAACCTACGAGATAATATGACTACTCTTGAAATTGTACTGAACATGCTTGCAGAAGCCACAACAACAGAGCTTACCAAAACAATTAATCCTCAAGGATTGGAAGAAAATAAGAAGGTAGCAAAAAGAGGTGGAAATATAGCAGGTAATGCAAGAAAAGAAATTGAAAATGAAACGGGAAAACCTGTGGTCAGCCTCACTTATGCGCCAAAATGATAACTATGTTTCCACTCCAAAAACAAATCACGG
>CAZBJM010000074.1:5409-9041 GCA_964492225.1 uncultured Methanosarcinales archaeon | reverse complement strand
TTGATATCGCTTTGTTTTTGCTCTCTGCCAGCATTAGCCTATAATGTGAACGATATAGAATGGAAGGATAGTGCAACTAGCAGCGCTACCCTTGCATGGGGAGATACATTGACAATGGATAGCTATGTTATCAAGGCTGGAGACTTCAGTAAAGAGGGAGTTGTAAGTATCAGTATATCCAGGAACGGACGTACAGAGAAGATACAGGCCCTCCGCAATGGGGAAAGCATGATGTTCCGTGATGTTGATAACGGTGATGATGTGATGGTAACCATTAGCGGTATGAATGTAGAAGTGGACCCTTGGACTGGTAATATGAAAGATCCTAAGGCATCGGTCAATGTCTATAAGAGGGCATATCCTGATATGAGTATTGAGATCAACACAGACAAGGATACCTATGACCCCAGGTCCATGAACTCTCCGTCCATCACTGCAACGCTAAAAATAAAGAACTCCGGGGATGCAAAGGCATTTGTCATGGATGCCAATATCGAAGCCAGTGGACTAGAGCTCATTGATGGGAACCTAAGGCATCGATTTGAAAATGTTGATGAGGATGCTGTACTTGACCCCATTGTTGTCAAGTTCAAAGTACCACATTTCTGGGAACAGAAGAAGATAGACATCAAGGTCACCACCAATTCAAAAGACATAAATGGTCAAATACACACCCATACAAAGGTAAAGACCATCACTATAGAACCTGTGGTTGAACTTGTGGTCACAAAGTATGCCAGCCCGAATATCTATATAGACAAGTACGCACACGTTTCAGTAAGTGTCTATAACAATGGTATCTATAGGGTCAATGATATTACTGTCACTGATACATTGAACGATCTATTCCGATCGGACTGTAGCGATCAACAAGAAACAATTTCCCTGTCTCCGGGTGAAACAAAGGCCGATCTCTTCAAGTACACCTTAAAACCAATAAACGCAGGTAAGATCAAGATCCCTGAGGCTACAGCGAGCTTTATCGACAATGAAGGTAAGATGCATACCTTTAATTCTCCCACACCTGAAATATCAGTGGATGGACCAAATATCATTCTCACCAAGTCCCTTGAACCTGCTTCAATAGTTCCAGGTGGGCACAGCACGGTCAAGATCAGTATCAATAACCAGGGTAACAAAAAAGCCGGTGTGACCATTTCTGAGAGTTTACCATCCGGTGTATCCCATATCAGCGGGAACTTGGAATTCCAGGAGGTCATTGATGGAGGACATGAGAGAGTATTTTCCTATGTCATCAGTACAGACCAGACAAATGAAATAGAACTACCTGCAAGCTGTGCAAAGTTCACTGACCTTGAAAGTTACAGGGGTGAAAGAACATCAAATAGTGTTGTACTCAAAATAGCAGAGCCAGGTTCTTCATCTTCAGACACCACATCCCCTGACAGTACGAATGATAAACAACAGGAACAAAGTGGAAACAATGGTCAAAGCTCAGGAGCTACAGCTACACCCGATGACACCAGGGTACAGCCGGGATTTGAAGCTAGTCTGATGTTGTTCGTCCTTGGATGTGTGTTCTTTGTTATCAGATCAAAAAGAAAACAATAGATGCCATGAAACGTGAATTCATTCGGTTGATATGGATATTGTTATTCATCTTGTGTTTCACTAGCCATGCCAGTGCTGGTCCACTTATTGATAATGAAACTGAATGGCTAAAGCTTGGGGAATATACAATTTACTGGGGACAGGAGATCAATGCTAGTGGTTATCTGATAAAGGCCTCTGATTTCTCGCCATCCATGGCCTTTGACATGAACGATGACTATGTTATGCTAAAGATCAGGGACAACCAATCCAATTCATGGGGTGCTATCCTTTCTGTGGACAATACAAAGATACCTGACCATTGTATCTTTGGTGGCAGGCTAAATGTCAGTGTGCACAGTGTTGTCACAGGGTCGAACATCCCAGTCCCTTATACGAATATAAGTGTCTTCCTTGCAAATATTTCCGAACCTCAACCTGTAACAATAGAAAGGATAGATGAGATGGTCGAGATGAAAGAAAGCAGACCATCTGAGATATATATCAATGAACGTGCCCACATCGAGGTGCATGTCAGGAACCTTCAGGTCATAGCTACAGATATCCAACTGATACAGGATATCCCTTCAAAGGCGGTCTTTGATCCAGATACTGATATGAAATGGAATGTCACCATTCCTGCAAACTCACTGGAATTATTTAAATACTCATTGAAGTTCATAAAACCTGGTACCTATAATATCACAGGTACCAAGGTACTGGTACCCGTTGATGGGCACATCTACAATAAAACCTTCAACGATACCCAATTAATTGTGCATGGTCCCTTTTTCAACCTTACGAAGAGCCATAGTATTGCAAGCCTACAGCCCAATGTTATTATGGACGTACAGGTAACAGCCATCAATGAAGGTGATAGGGCAGCATATGCTTCACTTTCCGATGAACTGCCCCCGGGAGCTGTGCTGATAGATGGTAGCATGCGAGGTACCAAGGTGGTACATCCTATGGGCAATATTTCTATAAATTACTCTATGCGGCTGGAAAAGGCAGATAACTTTGTGATGCCATCTGCAAAGCTGAGCTTTACAGACCCCCGGGAATATAAGGATACAGTATGCTCCCGACGCTATATGGTCAGTATGTCTGGACCAGATGAAGTACAGACACAGGTCCCACCAGAAGATAGCACACTGGTAGAAGACATGGAAGACAGATATCAAGAGCCTCTGGAAGTTCTTCCTGACAAAGGCCCTGAACATGTTGAAAAAAAGGACCATGGTATATTTCAGGTGCTCTATGATCTGATAGATGCCATAAAGAAGTATTTCTCGAAGTGATGCACCCCAAGGGTCTATTCGTTTGACCTTGCTTTCATATAAATAATGGGCATCCGTCAAATTTACAGGCCCCCGCCGTAAGAACCTGATCGGTCTACAGGCCCATCACTTTTACGCGCGCGATGCCTGCCGCCTGGTGTGGCGATACATTGTCCGGGGACCGATGACAGAAAATGGAGAACGGGCATAAAGTAGCTAACGAACAATGGATGCAAAAGTAAAATAACTATTAATGCTTTTTGTGTGAGAGATGAACAGAACAGATGCAAAATTCAGGAGCAAGCCTAAAAAAAGGTCTTCTGCTAATGGTCGCTCCCTTATCCTTACCCATGGGGATTCCGATGGTGTATGCTCAGGTGCTATCGCAAAGAGTGCATTCCCTGATGCTGATGTATATTTTACTTCTCCTGTTGGAATACTAGATGAACTGAAGCTGGCCGACGGATACAGGAACATCATTATTTGTGATATTGCCATCGATGCAAGGTTATGTCTGCCACTGTATGAGCGTCTGGATGAACTCTCTAAGCATGCTGATATCACCTATATCGACCATCATCCTTTACCTGAGGATTGCTGGAAGGCAGACTGGCTCCACAGTGACCTGAGCATGTGTGCTGCAGAGCTTACCTATAAGGTGCTGGAGGACAGACTGAACAGTGACATGCGTAGGGTAGCGATATATGGTGCCATAGGGGATTATTATGATAATACACCTTCTATAAAGGAATGGTTGGGTGATTGGGATAAGAGAAGTCTTTTCTTCCAGGCAGGTGCGCT
>CAZBJM010000074.1:0-5309 GCA_964492225.1 uncultured Methanosarcinales archaeon | reverse complement strand
GCCATCTATGCGGCTGCATATGGCATGCGCAGTGTAGGTGTTGCTGCTGAGTATCGCTCACACAAGGATATTTACGATATGAGCCTGCGTTCCAGGGGCAATGTGGACCTGAACAAGCTTCTTCGAGTAATTTCTCTCAAACACGGTGGCACCGGTGGAGGGCATGCCTCTGCCGCAGGAGCAAGGGTGCCATCTGCATCCTTTGAAGCGTTCCTACATGACCTCGATATTGCAATAGGCCTGTCACTACACACATGCAGGGCGTGAGCAACAATGGCCAAACGTGAAGATGTTACAGAAGGGGTCAATTTTGAGATGGTTTTTGTGGGAAGGTCCAATGTAGGTAAATCATCTCTTATCAAGGCACTTACAGGACAAAGATTGAGGGTCGGCAAACGCCCTGGTGTGACACTCAAGCCTACACATTTGCGTTTTTCGGATATGCTCGTCACTGATATGCCAGGTTTTGGGTTCATGAGCGGTGTAAAGGAACATAAACAAGACCTGGTGAAGGATCAGATAGTCCGCTACATCGAGCGGGGGGAGGGGCGCATCAAATTGGCCATCCATGTTGTAGATGGTCCCTTGTTCGTAGAGGTAGTTGACCGTTGGGAATCAAGGAATGAGATACCCATAGACATAGAGATGTATGAACTTCTAGAGGAGTTGGGCATCGATACCGTGCTTGCAGTGAACAAAGTGGACAAGGTAAAGGAAGAGGAACTGGACGGGATGCTTGACCAGATAGCAGAAAGGCTGGGAATGTTGCCCCCCTGGCGGCAATGGATAGATAGTATCGCTCCTGTAAGTGCAAAGCAAGGCAATATACGACCACTCGTGTCGGTGATACGCCAACGCTTGCATGCTGAAAAAAGAGATGACCTGTTCCGATACTTCTGAACACAGGCCATCCAAGTTCTGAAAAAGGTATGAGGGACTCCCTTTTCATTACCTACTTGTCTTATCGTCCTCTATGGAAACATCTATGCTAATGCCCTTTTCATCAGCATCCACTCTCACGACAGAACCTTCCGGTACCTTCCCGGATATCATGAGCTTGGCTATCCTTGTCTCCACCTCGTTCTGGATGACACGTTTCAGGGGTCGTGCACCAAAGGTTTCGCTGTAGCCTACTTTACCCAGATATAGCTTTGCTCCCTCTGTGATATCCAGACCAATGCGCCTCTCTTTCAAGCGGTTACGCAGGTCATTTACCTTTATATCCACGATCTGTGCCAGTTCTCCGGGTTTGAGGGCGTGGAAGATTATGACCTCATCGATACGGTTGAGGAATTCCGGTCTGAAGAAACGGCCAAGTTCGCGCATGGCTTTGTTCTGTAGCTCAGAGGGGTCTGTCTCCTGCATCTGCTCTCCTCCAAATATATTGGAGGTCATCGTTATCAGGGTGTTCTTGAAATCAACTGTGCGGCCCTTTGAATCTGTGAGCCTGCCGTCGTCCAGTATCTGAAGCATCACATTGAACACATCTGGATGGGCCTTTTCTATTTCGTCAAAGAGCACGACCGAATAAGGTCTCCTTCGTACGGCCTCGGTGAGCTGCCCTCCTTCATCATGACCGATGTAGCCTGGAGGTGCACCAATGAGACGGGCAACGGTGTGTTTCTCCATGTATTCGGACATGTCTATCCGGATCATGTTATTATCATCATCGAAAAGCTCAGCTGCCAATGCTTTGACAAGCTCGGTCTTGCCCACACCAGTGGGACCCAGGAATATGAAACTGCCAATTGGGCGACGTGGGTCCTTGATACCTGCAAAACTGCGTATGACCGCATCGGACACTGCTCGGACAGCATCTTCCTGACCAATGATGCGCTTGTGCAGGTTTTCCTCAAAGTGCAAAAGCTTCTCACGCTGCCCTTCCATCAGACGTGTGACCGGTATCCTTGTCCATTGACTCACGACCTCGGCAATATCCTCTTCCCCAACTTCCTCACTGAGCAACATCTCCCCCTTCATGTCCTTCAGGCGGGCTTCTTCCTGAGCATACTCCTTTTGCATGGGTATCAGGGTACCGTATTTCAGTCTGGATGCAAGCTCCAGATTACTGTCATTCTCAGCAAGCTCAAGCTGCACCTTTGTTTCCTCTATGTTTTGCTGAAGGGTGTTAAGCTTTGCAATGGCACTCTTCTCCATATCCCATCTGGCCCGCATGGCATCGGACTCTGCTCTTTTATCAGCGAGTTCTTTCTCCAACACCTCAAGCCTCTCCCGGGATGCTTCGTCCTTCTCCTTTTTCAGTGCTTCTCGCTCAATTTCCAGTTGCATTATCTTCCTGTCAGCCTCGTCGAGTTCTGCAGGCTTGCTGTCTATGGCTGTTCTTTTCTTGGCCGCTGCCTCGTCCACAAGGTCAATGGCCTTATCAGGAAGGAAACGGTCAGCTATATACCGGTTGCTCATCACAGCAGCCGATACCAATGCTGAGTCTTTGAGACGTACCCCGTGATGCACTTCGTATTTCTCTTTCAGGCCACGCAGTATGGATATGGTATCCTCGACACTTGGCTCTTCCACCAGTACAGGAAGGAAACGACGTTCCAGGGCAGCATCCTTCTCTATGTACTTTCGATATTCGTCCAGGGTAGTTGCACCTATACAGTGCAACTCTCCCCGGGCCAGCATGGGTTTTAGCAGATTGCCTGCATCCATTGCGCCCTCGCTGGCCCCTGCACCTACTATTGTATGGATCTCATCAATGAACAGGATGATTTGGCCTTCTGAATCGACAACTTCTTTGAGCACAGCTTTCAATCTTTCTTCGAACTCACCACGGAACTTAGCACCTGCAACAAGTGCACCCATGTCAAGGGCCACTATCCTTTTATCCTTCATAGCCTCAGGCACATCTTTCTTTGCCATGCGCAAGGCCAATCCTTCCACAATTGCAGTCTTACCCACACCTGCTTCACCTATCAGTACAGGATTGTTCTTCCTGCGTCTGGACAATATCTCAATAGTGTGCCTTATTTCCTGGTCACGGCCGATCACTGGGTCAAGTTTACCCTGATAGGCCAGTTCTGTGAAATCTATTCCATACTTCTTGAGTGGCTCCATAGTAGCCTCGGGATTTTCAGATGTCACTTTCCTGTTCCCCCTTATATCCTTTATAGCATTAAGGAGCTTGCTTTTTGTCACGCCCTCGGATGACAATATTTTGCAACCAGGGCAACTACCCTCATCCACAATGGCGATCAAAAGGTGTTCAACACTGACATATTCATCCTTCATCTTCCCGGATTCACGCATAGCACTGTCAAGTACACGACGCAGGGTCTGTGTCATGTAGACCTGCTCGCTTCCGGGACCACTTACCTGTGGCAATCCTTCCAGATGTACTGTGAGCTTACGAGTAACTTTCTCTGGCAGAACGTCCATGTTCTTCAGCAAGGAGAGCACAAGACCTCCGGTCTGTTCCAGCAGTGCAAGCAAAAGGTGCTCGCAATCTATTTGCTGGTGCCTGTACCTTGCTGCAATTGTCGTTGAGCTCTGAACGGCTTCCTGGGCCTTTTGTGTGAAACGGTTTAGATCCATGGTATTTTCTCCTTTTTTTGGTAATAGCTGTCCTTATTATGTAGATCCACGTTGTTGTTTGTGTGTACCACGTCCGGGTCTTCTAGATGGCACATGTGGCTTCCTAGGTGCCGGTTTTGCTTCTTCACCTACAGCATCCTGCGCCCGCTGTGAATGGAATGGGTGCTTCATTATGTCAATTTCCTGCCTGGTCAGTTTTTCAATGCTACGCAAAAAGTCGCGCTCCTCTGCAGCACAGAAGGAATAAGCAATGCCATCTGCCCCTGCCCTTGCAGTACGTCCAATGCGATGCACATAGCTTTCAGATTCATTGGGAAGGTCGTAATTGATAACATGTGAGATATTCTCAATATCAATACCACGGGCTGCTATATCAGTAGCAACGAGCACCTGTAGCTCTCCTGATCTGAAACTATCCATCACCCTTGTACGGTGGGCCTGGGACTTGTTACCATGTATGGCATCTGCACCTATCTGATGCTTGTTCAACATCTGTGCCACTTTATTGGCCCTGTGTTTTGTACGAGTGAACACCAATGCACAACCTGTGCGTTTTTGTTTTAGCAGACTTACCAGCAGCGCATCCTTGTTCTCATTGTCCACAAAGAAGACCATCTGTTCAATGCGCTCAACAGTTGTGGCCTGGGGGGTGACCTCCACATGGACAGGGTCTGTTAGCAACCTTCTGGCAAGTTCTCCTATCTGGGGAGACATGGTCGCAGAAAAGAAGAGCGACTGACGTTTATGAGGGAGCATGGACACTATCCTGTTCACATCCTTGATGAAACCCATATCCAGCATCCTGTCCGCCTCATCAAGTACAAAGAACTCTACAGCACTTAGCTTGACGATACCTTGGTCCATGAGGTCCAGCAATCTTCCTGGTGTGGCTATGAGTATATCCACTCCTTTTGAGATGCTCTTGAACTGTGGCACCTGGCTTACACCACCAAATATCACGGTGTGCCTGAAGCGAAGGAAACTACCGTATGCAGTGAAACTATCATCTATCTGTGCAGCCAACTCCCTTGTGGGTGCAAGCACAAGCACTCTGGGAAGACCAGGCGATGTTGGCCTATGCTTTTCATTCATCCTCTGGAGTATGGGTAGCACAAAGGCAGCAGTCTTACCTGTCCCGGTCTGAGCGATACCTATGAGGTCTTTGCCCTTGAGAAGTTGTGGGATGGACTGCACCTGTATTGGGGTAGGTTCGGTATAGCCTTCCTTTGTGATGGCCCGCAGCAGCGGATCTATGAGTTTTAGGTCTGTGAATTGCATATCATTACCTGTTATATACTTAAGCTCTAAGGCATACAGAGAGCCCAATGTATAATAAAGGGTGACTCTCTGGTCACAAGTCCATTTACGGTACTTGTCTTTATTTCCCACATAGTGCTTTCTATGGACCTTTGTCCATTAAGGACGAGTCCAGGACGCAGGACCCCACAGATCTTACACATGTCCTGCTCCGGAGCCATATGGCCCGGTTGCTTTAAAAAAATAAAAAGCGATCAGATTATGATCGCCGCTGTCTGTTTGTCCTTCTCGTCATTGTAATCTACGACCAAGGCTTCAGTTGTCAGGACCATGCCTGCTATGGATGCTGCGTTCTGTAGCCCGCTCCTTACTACCTTTGTCGGGTCGATCACACCGGCTTCATAGAGGTCCTCAAAGGTGTCGGTCTTTGCATTATAACCGAACCTGTTGTTCTTTTCGGCCCTGAGCCTTGCAACGATCTCAGCACCCTCACGCCCGGC
>CAZBJM010000073.1:0-9046 GCA_964492225.1 uncultured Methanosarcinales archaeon | reverse complement strand
CTGATGTCATAGTGCCTGCCTTGAAGATATATATGTCTGTTATGAAGTGGGGAGGACTTGAGCAGATACACGTCCCTCAGTTAGGGCTTGTTGATGGCATAGTACATGTTCTCTACGAAAAACATAAAAATTCCAATATGATAATCGTGCATGTATGATGTATGTGGGAATATCTGTGATATCTCATGGCTTAGTTACACTATTCTCTTCTTCTTTCTTTTCATTTATCCCAGTTTGATAGTTCAAACAATTTCATGCGGATATCTTTGTTTAACCTTGCTTTCATAAAAATAATATGCATCAGTTGAATTTACAAACCCCTGCCGTAAAAACATGATCCGTCCACTGGCGCCCATCATTTTTACGCGCGCGACGCCTGCCGCCTGGTGAGGAGATACTTTGACCCGGGACCGGTGGCAGAAAATGGAAAACGTGCATAAAGTAGCTATCAATTATTCATATGTTGGCATCATTTCATACATTTATTTACGTAGCCATATAATAAAATTCCATGTACATAAGATATATATACTAATTTATATGAATTATTTTTACTATCTATGTTTGGGATGAGCATTCAATGGTCAGTCCTAAAGGATTAGCATCGTCATTGATGCATCTTTATATCACTCATAATCGTAGGGCATGCTGGGAGCTACAAGATAAAGAGGTCATCATGAAATACAAGAACATAAAGAGGAGAAGAAATGAGTTCATCGAATAGGTCAAATAGCTCTCACCCGGCTACCAGTAACCGTCCTGACAATGACTCGCCCCCCGGTATATACAGAAAACCTATGCATGATCGTGAAGATCTGGATGCTACAGTTGAGAGCAGGAATCCTGGTATCTATTCGCAGAGGGGCATAATAAAAGGTCTTCAGTCTGAACTTGTTCAATTGCAGGAGGATTACAAGACTCAGATACAAGAGCTCAGGGAAAGGGAATCGCTCCTTGCAGAGATGAAGGGAAAATATGATGCACAGATCGTGGAGTATGATGAAAAGCAGAAACGTATCAGTGTATTGAATGACGAGTTTGCAAAGCAGGAGGAACTTCTCCGGCGCAAATGCTCTGTGCTTAAGACCGCTGTCCGTAAAGCTGAAGAGGCAGTGCCATCGGCCGAGGAAGGTGTTTTCAAAGGGCGCCAGGCTGCATTTGAAAGGGAGAAGGCAAGGTTTGAAATGCAACTTGAAGGTTTTAATTCATCCCGAATGGAGTACGAACAACAGCTTGCCGTGCTCATGGATAACAAGGAAGAGCTTTTGGAACTCAGGGCTGGATATGAAGAAGAGATGCAGACCTATCTTGACAGAAAAAAGGAGCTCGACTGGAGGATGGGTGCACTTGAGAACATGTTCTCATCAGGTGATGGATTTTCTGTGGATATCGGTGGGTTGAATTGTGATGCTGCCATGGACCACATAAAGAGCAAGTACATTTCAGAGTTGAAGGATATAAACCGGAAAAGAGCGGACCTTGCTACCCTAAGGGAAGAAATAGGTAGTGAGGAGACGATGCTCAGGCTTAAGAGCTCTGGTATAGCGCAGATCAGGGAACATACAGAGATCGAGTTCTCAAGGCTCTTGGCATTGAATGCAGAACTCGATGCCACTATGCGGGATTATGAGAGCAATCTACTCATCATTAAAGAAGAAAGGCCAGGAGAGGAATTGGAGGACCTGAGGGAGCTTAATAGTAGGCTGGAGCAGCAATCTGCGTATATAAGGTGTCTTGAAGGCTCATTGGCACAGATGCAGAAAGCACTTGATGATACCATGTCCGAGGTCATGGAAAGGGAAACAGGTCCTGATAAGTGATATGTGTTTATTGTTCCCCCACTTATTCCAGTTTGTCCAGTCGCGCTGAAGAAGTGTGCCTCAGAACTCATAGGGTTCATCATTCATCAGAATGAAGTTCTCATCACAGGCACAATTAACTTCAAAGCACATTAGCCAATGACCTGTGCTATCTCCTTTACAATACCTGCAGCCACTGAAGCAGGGTCTTTGGACTGGTAGATGCTTCTTCCTACAATGACCCAGTCGGCACCAGCTCTTATAGCATCCGAGGCACTACCGCCCTGTGCTCCTACACCCGGGGATATTATGGCCATGTCATCACCAATTATATTACGTATCTCCCTTATCCTTTCTGGACGCGTTGCAGGAGCAACTACTCCTGAGGCCTTCTCATCGAATGCCATCTTTGCTATCCTTTCAGCGTTGGTCTGCATGAAGTCAAGGGCACCGGCATGACTCATTTCGGTGACAACAAAGACATCTTTCTTGTTGCTTTTGGCCAGTTCCACACAGGTCCTGAGGCTATCATGTCCTGTAAAACCTTGGACTATCACCGCATCTGCACCGGCTTTGAACACCTGTTCACAGATAAGGTGATTGGTGTTAGGTATATCTGCTACCTTAAAGTCTGCTATTATAGGGGCATACTTCGAGAGCCTTGTCATTATCTCCAATCCGGTTGCCAGGATAAGGGGGTAACCTACCTTTATGGCATCCACATGTCCGGCTACGGCACTGGCTATATTTAGGGCCTCATCACGGTCAAGCACATCCAGTGCTAATATCAGACCTGTGTCCTTTTTCATCATTTTGCATTCCTCTTTCAATGGTATCTCATCACATGGACCGTTTTTCCATTTTTATTTTTCCTTTGCAAGCCTGCTCCTTACCGCTGCAACAAGTATTGGAAGGGTTATTGTGGCATCGGAATGTACGGTCACGGAGCGGGCAGTTTCACTTACCTTGCCCCAGGAACGTGCCTCATCGAGGGTTGCACCACTTAAGCCTCCTGTCTGGGGTGTGTCCATTGTGAGCTGTATGGCATACTCGAACTCCTGGTGTGTGACAAGCATGGACTGGAAGATAAAGTTCTTTGGCACACCGCCACCAACTATCATTACACCAGGTCTTTGTGCATCAAAGCACAGGTCAATGATCTCTCTCATATCTTCGAAGACATCCACCTTCAGTGGGTTCTTCTGTTTATAGAACCACGCCTGTAGACCTATCATCGAGTCCTGGATGGCAGGGCAGAACACAGGAACGTTCATATCCGCCGCTGTTCTCAGGATGGAGTCCTTATCATCAATATGGTTACCAATGTGGGTCAGTATCTGTCGTATGGAGTGGGGTTTGTCGCCAATATCTGCAAATATGGCTTGCATCTTATCTTCAAAATCCACAAAGTAGGGCTCAGGGAGATATACGTCATATATCCGGTTTATCTCCTCGTGTTTGAGTTCGATATCATCACATTCAGATGAACCTTTATAGTGGTGCAGTCCCATGGATTCCACGATCTCATGCACCATGTTTGCTCCTGTTGTTACAAGTACATCGATGCAGCCATCTCTTATGAGGTCTGCCACTATACAGCGCATGCCTGCCGGTACCATGGCACCTGCAAGCCCGAAAAAGCTTGTGGAGCCACCGGAAAGCATCTCATGATATATATCTACAGCATCCGCTAGCTTTCCTGCACCAAATGCGCATCCACTCATGGCCTGAATGAGCGAGTCAACATCCATCCCCTCTTTTATCTTAGCCTGTACAATAGGGTTTTGGAGCATTTCCTCATGTGTGTGATGTTCCATTGAATTACTTCTCCTTTTGACGTATAAAATATGAACACGATGACATTAGATATAAATATGCCACAGAGGAGTTATTAGGGTTGCGGGGTGAGTTCTCACATTTGGAACTTTGGGTCCACAGTCTAGGACCCAGGGTCCGCATTTTAAACTAAAGATGTGAGCATTAAGCCCACACAGCGTAGATGCTAATGTGCTATTTTCAGTCTATATAGATGAACTTCAGCAGGTTCGTGCCACCAGGTCTTCCATATCCAGAAGGTTGCCCCTGTGTGAGGATGAACATATCTCCAGGGATCACAGCATTTTTGTTCTTTAGGTATTCAATGACCGTAATTTCCCAATCGTTCCCTGGTTCCTGGATATGTGTAGGATGCACGGCATATTGCAGGGCAAGTTGCTCACACACATTCGAATTACGACTAAAGGCCAATATCCACCGGTCCGGCCGGAAACGTGATACGCCCCTTGCAGTCTTACCTGAAACCGTTGGAGTCACAACATATTTTACAGGAAGCACCTGCAGTGCATCACTGACCTGCATGGCAATTACCTCCTCTACGCCTGGCTTCATCCTGTTCAGTGCCTTTTTCATAAGGTTAAGTCCCTCTTTGTTCTTTGCTCTCCATGCCTCTGTAGACTTGGCTATCTGTACCATGGTCCTGACAGTTTCCACAGGATATTTGCCTACTGCTGTCTCTGCTGAGAGCATGACGGCATCGGTACCATCGATGATGGCATTGGCAACATCTGTGGCTTCGGCACGGGTGGGACGTATGTTCTCTATCATGGATTCCAGCATCTGGGTTGCCGTTATAACAGGCTTGCTTACCAGATTTGCCTTGTGTATTATGTCCTTTTGGACTATAGGAACATCCTGTATGGGGATCTCAACACCAAGATCACCCCGTGCTATCATTATACCATCACTTTCCTTCATTATCTCATCGATGTTCCTTACCGCTTTTTCCCTTTCTATCTTGGAAATGATGAATATCTCTTTTCCTTTTCCTGCAGCGTGTTCCCTCAATTTCCTTATATCTTCTCCGGATTCAATGAAAGATGCACCAAAGATGGTCACTCCTTCTTCAAGTGCAAAATCAACGATCTCAAAATCCCTTTTTGTCACCGGGTCTATGAATATCTTCGCACCTGGTAGGTTCAAGCCCTTATTGGCTGATAAGGGACCACCAACGACCACATCACAGAACACGTTCTCGCCTTCAACGTCCGTGCATTGCAACTGGATGAATCCATCGTTGAGGAAGATCGGCATGCCAGGCCCTACACTATGTGAGAGCTTATCGTAGTTCACCGGTATTGTCGTTTCAGTTCCTATCTCGTCCTTTGATGTCAGAGTTAGTTTGCTGCCTTTCTTAAGGACGATGTTCTCTTTATCAAAGCTACCAACACGTATCTTTGGTCCCGGCAGGTCTGCTAGTATAGCCACGACCCTGTTCAGTTCGGCAGATATCTTGCGTATCCTTCTGATAACATCACGTTGTTCTGTAATATCTCCGTGGGAGAAGTTGAGCCTTGCTACATTCATGCCTTCTGCTATCAGCTCTCTTAACATCTCTTCAGAAGAAGAGGCAGGACCTATGGTACATACTATTTTAGTTTTACTGTCAGGTAATTGCATGGTTTGCTTCATCCTTTTTGCACATTTTTTATTATATATTATTTATACAAGCATCCTTTATAGAACTTATCAGTTCAAGTCCTATTCTCCCCTTCTCTTTTTTACTTTTGGAGGGTGTTCCTCATCTCGTGCATTGAAGGATGTATCTAATTTTATAGCTAAGCAGTAGCTCTTATGAGTAGGTAGAAAAGTAGCAGTCTTTATTTCCACACAATTAGAATTTATTTACACTGGTCTGTAGTGGGTCTGGAAAAAAGGAAAAGTGAAGAAAACCATCACTTTTTTCCCTTTGGTATAGGCTGGTCGGGGGTGACCCCATAATATTCCGTCCTTGCCTTACCCCACACGCAACCATTCTTCCCGAATATCTTCAGTTCCAGGTTCTGTAAGGACTTGCATAGACCATTGCCGGCCCGTGCTCCTTTGCAAATGATGCAATGTTCCTCACAGAACACTGGGGCTTTTTTATTTTCTGCCATGTATGCCTGCTTATTTTACTTTGGCCTGTACTTCCTTTGCGAACAGCCGTGCTTTCTTCAGGCGGCTTTCGTCAGGTTGACCCTTTGTCGATGGACCCAGTTTTGCGAATTCCAGCATCTGTGGGTTATCGGACTTGAGCAGCATATCAATGACCTTCTGTGCAAGTTCTCCCTGGCATTCAAATACCCCCAATAGTTTTGCAGCAGCAGCGGTCTCTTTCACAGAACCGGTCCATGATTGTATGGGTTCAGCTCCTTCTGGTATAGCGTGGGTCATGAAGACTGCGATGTTCTTGCCCTTTGTTTTCTCTTCAATGAAGCTACGTGCATTCTTGGGAATGTCGAACTGCATTACAGGAAAACCTATGAATGCAAGGTCATAGCCTTCAAGGTCCTTGACCTCTGACAGGGGCTTTATATCCTTTTTACCAGCTATCTCTCCATAGATGGCTTCAGCTACTTTCTTTGTGTTTCCGGTCTGTGTTACATATGTTACCAACGTTTTCATATCGTTTCCTCCTTAGTGGTCATTCCACTGATATATTAGTATTTCCTCTACACATTAATATAGATTAGCGTTATTATTATGTATCGGCAATGGGTTGCTACAAAATAATGACCTAAACAGCAATGTCATCCTCATTCATGATGCATCCAGCCTATGTCATATAGTTTGCAGGGTAAGGGTATTATGTGATCCAGCCCTATATTATCAGGGAATGGTTTGGATATCAGGGATACAGTAAGCTTCAAATAGGGCTTCTAAAGTCCATATACAGGAGGAATTCTATGGGTTTATTCAACAGAATGGGAATCGTTGTCAAATCTAAAATGAACAAGCTGGTAAACAATTTGGAAGACCCCAGAGAGACACTGGACTATTCCTATGAGAAACAGCTTGAGATGCTGCAAAATGTTAAAAGAGGAGTTGCAGAGGTCACTACTTCAAAGAAAAGGCTTCAGTTACAGCGTTCAAAGCTTCAACAGAGCATGGAGAAACTGGACTCCCAGGCAAAGGAGGCCATAAAGGCAGACCGTGAAGACCTTGCAAGACTGGCCCTTGAGAGGAAGAGTGCATTGGTCACACAGGTACAGGCCCTGGATGAACAGATAGCCGGACTGGAGAAAGAGCAGGAGAAGCTTATGGCGGCAGAGAAGCGTCTGTCCACGAAGATCGAGGTCTTCAGGACGAAAAAGGAGACCATCAAGGCACAATATTCTGCAGCAGAGGCACAGGTCAAGATAAGTGAGTCCGTCTCAGGGATAAGTGAAGAGATGGCTGATGTAGGACTTGCAATTGAGAGGGCTGAAAGGAAGACCGATGATATGAAGGCCCGTGCTTCAGCACTTGATGAGCTCATTGACGCAGGTACATTGGATGACCTCACAAGCCGCGGCGACGATATAGACCGGGAGCTTGCAAAAATGAATGCACAGTCTGGTGTGGATAGTGAACTTGCAAGGTTGAAAAGGGAGGCAGGTAAATGATCATCCGTATATCCGAGGAGGGACAATATCAGGTTCCAGGAAGTCTCTTCGATGAGCTGAATGCAATAGATAACAGGATAGTGGACCTGGTTGCCGGTGGTAATGAAGCTGAGTTCAAAGCAGAACTTGCAAAACTCCTCAAAACCATTCGCTCACACGGGAAGAAGCTTGACGATGGGGACATAAGGGAGTCCGATGTGATAGTGCCACCTGCAGACCTGACCATTGATGAGGCCAGGCACATCTTTACAGGTGAAGGACTATTGGAAGGATGAACTTGGGAGATGGTCTATAATGGCATTCCCCAAAGGGGATACCATTTCTCCATTTCTTTCTCGATCGGTAGCTCCTTTTCGATGAGGGCTTTGAACCGTATCTCCGTTGAGTTGTCCCTCGTATTCTTTCCCTTGGGCACGAATGGATAGTAGCTTCCCTGTTTGAAGTTATATATCCAGTACACTGGTCCATCCCTATTGAACCTATATGCAGCACAGAGCAATAGCTCTCCAAAACCGCTTTCGATAAGGGTCTGGGATATCATATGCACATTTGTCACAAGGTCTTCAAAATCGGGGTCCTCTAGAATGACCCATAGATAATTATACTCATCCTTTTCCAGTTTGTATCTGGTCCCGGTCTCTGCAGCACTGTGGCCAAGCAGTCCTTCTATCTCCTCTTTTACAGCTTGGTAGCGTGACATTTCCATTGACTTAAAGCAGATGCCCGCTTTTCCATGGGGTACAAGACCAAGGTCCAACTCCATGGCTACCACAGCAGTGGATATGGCAAAGATCCTATCTACCTTTGCTTCAGGCAACTTGCTTTTTCCAAGTATGGAGCTAAATACATCGCGCAGACCCATCAGGGCTCCATCTCCCTCTGTATCTTTTCCAGTGCAGCTATGCGTTTTTCCATGCTCGGATGGGTGGAGAACAGGTTCATGATGGACCCTGATACAGCGGCAGGTATTATGAAGAAAGCATTCATTCCCTCCACTTTCCTTAGGTCCTCGGCAGGTATCCTTGGCATCACATCACTTATCTTCATCAATGCTGAACTCAGACCAGCAGGATTCCCTGTTATCATTGCAGCTCCCCTGTCTGCAGCAAATTCACGATATCTGGAAAGGGCACGTATGAGCAGGAAACTGAATACCCACACAAATATCGATATTATCCATATTATTATTACACTTCCTGCACCTTTCCTATCATTATTATTGCCACCTCCAAAGTATAGACTGTAGCGGACTATATAGAATGCAAGGGTGGACAGGAAACTTGCTAGGGTCATGATCGCCATATCCCGATTCTTCACGTGGCTCAGTTCATGGGCTAGCACCGCCTCAAGTTCTCTCTGGTCCAAACGTTCCATAAGACCCGTGGTCACTGCAACCACAGCATTCTTAGGACCCCTGCCGGTTGCAAATGCATTCGGTACTGATGTCCTTACTATTGCTATTCCAGGTTTTGGGAGGTCTGCTATAGCACACAGTCTTGTAATTGTCTGGTGTAGCTTGGGCGCCTCTTCCTCAGTGACCAGTTTTGCGTTCATGGACCATAGTACCAGTTTGTCGGAATAATAATATTGGACGAACATGGACAAGCCTATGAATACCAGTATTATCCACACCTGTGTTTGCATGTAGGTGAGGAATGCAAGGAAGAACAGATACACCGCAGCCAGCAGGAACATTGTCAGGACCATGCGCGCTTCCAGTCCTATATCCCTTTTCCATTTTACCATAATAAAATACCTCTTAATGTCTACTATTTGATTTCCAATGTATTAATACCGTTCTCTTCAAGGGGGTTGTTTTTCAGA
>CAZBJM010000072.1:0-9169 GCA_964492225.1 uncultured Methanosarcinales archaeon | reverse complement strand
ATGGCGGCTACTCCCAGTCAATCTCCGCAGAAATTTCCTGCTGATGACCGACATGTTTCGCGCTCAAAGTATGTGAGGCATCAATCTTTCTTTCGCGCTCATATTGACATGAGGCACTACGCGTGGTGCAGGCCAAGGAGCTGATCATGCAAAGCCCGGTGCCCTGCATCGTGGCCAGAGGCCGCAAGGGCGGCAGCAACGTGGCCGCCGCCATCGTCAACGCGCTGATGTATATGCTGGATTGAATGCTACGCCAATGGGCATTATTTCAATTTTAGCCCTATAATGCCCCTGCAGATCTCGTCCTTGAAGGAACTCCAGATCAGAAATACTGGAACCATATACAGTACACATCCCGCCAAGGTAGCTGGGGAAGCTGATTCTCCCGCCTGATGCAGCAGCATAGACAAAGGATAGGAGCGTATGTTCTGAATAAAGATCAAGGGCTTTTCTACCATATTCCATGTTTCCACAAACGAAAGCACGGCTCCTGCAATGATGGCTGGTTTACACCAGGGAATAATAAGATGCCTATACAGCATTATCGGACTTGAACTCTCCAGCCTCACCGCCTCAATCAACTCGTTGGGCAACAATTTCATTGACTGCGCCATAAAAAAGACTGCGAAAGGATTGAATATTTCGGGTACAATCAACGCCCAACGGCTATTATATAACCCTAACGTTTGAACAAGCTGATATAAGGGAAGCATAGTGACCTGAAAAGGCATCATCATCATGACAACATATAGAAACAAAACTGTCTTCCTGCCACGGAAGCGTAGCTTGGCTAAGCCATACGCACACGGAACGGCGGCCAAAAGCTGAAATATGCAAATGCTGAGACCGATAAATAGAGAATTCCAATAAGCAAACAGGTATCCTGGCGTATTAAACAGCAAATCAACATACTGGGAAAGCGAAGCCATCCGTGGTACAAGTGGCGGAAAGGTTAGAGCTGAAGCGCCATAACCACGCAAAAACTCCGTCCTTCCCATCAAACTCCCTGTCAAAACAAATAAGAGCGGCATCAAAGATACCATAGAATAGGCAAATACCAACACCTTTGAGATTATCAACCCAGGCTTCTTCATATCCATCCTTCCTCAACCTTCTCCCGGCGGTGAAATAACAGAGCCACCAACAGGACGACTGGCAGGGCATAAAGCAGCCCGGCACTTGCTACTTCAGGATAGCGCAGCCTGGTAAACTGGTTGTAAATGTAGTGTTGCACCATAAAAACAGAAGTGTCAGGGAAAGCGCCATACAGCAAATAAGCTTCTCGAAAGACCCGAAAGCTGTTCATAATTGCATAGATGCATACAAATAGCAGGGTCGGCGCCAGCTCCGGAAGTATGATCCATCGGAACCGTCGAAATACTCCGGCGCCGTCTATTTCAGCTGCCTCCAATGTATCCCTTGATACCTGTGACACCGCGCTGAGTAGGATGATGACGTAAATCCCTGTATTTTTCCATATAAACAATGCGTACAGAGAGGTCATCGGGCCTAATCCTATGCTATATAACATGCTGTCCTGTCCAAACAGCACCTTCCATATCAATGTGACGGCTACAGTCGGCAGTAAAACAGGCAGCATCAGCGGCGCATGAAAGGTAGTACCGTTGTAGGAAAAAAGAAACGTCAGTGCTGAGCTTAGAATCATTGTAATCAGCACACTCACTATAGTGAATGTGATCGTATGTCCCAAGGACATTTGGAAATATTCATTTTGGACCGTTTTTAAGATATTGTCAAAGCCGATAAAGCTGAAATCAAAAGGTGTACGGACGAAGGCATATATCACGCTCATTCCAAAGGGAATCACGCTAAACAGCAAAAAACCAATCAGCCCCGGCAACATCAAAAGTTTCTCTTTGGTGTTACGCATTCGCATCTCTGTCCTTTCTGAAAAACTGTCTCAGGCTTGACCAGAAAAGCAGAAAAACCACTGTCGTTTCGCGCATGACCCAAGCCCATTGAACGCTTTCCATTGTGGGCAGAGATTTTGCGTTGTTACTCATTATCAGCAGCTCCTCTGCCTTACTTCTGACCATTTCCCAAGTAAGGTTCATTGGTATCCACATTGGGCTAATCGGCAGATATTGAAGAATCAACACAGGAAGAATCAGCCAGCCGATATTTCGCAACGCTTGGATCATAGAATGTAATACGCCTCCTCTATAAGATGAAGCCCGCTTCAGCAACAGAAGCAGCAGGATATACCCCTGCAAGGCAGCCATAAAGAGAATAAGTTTCTTTGTTCTGAACAATGGTGAAATGGAAAGATCCCTGATTCCCATCCCTTCAAGCTTTTCTATGAGACTGTATTCCTTTTGATCGCCTTTGCCCGATTGAAGCCTGAGCAGCCAGTCCCCGGCAGGCTCACCATCCGAGAAATATGCTTCATCTTCTCCCGTCCTTGAAAACAGGGCCGCAATGCCTCGCCGCTCATAAACACCCTTGACTGTATAGCTGTTTTCACCCATGCGAACGACTCTGCCGAGGCAATCATGGCTTGCAAACAGGTTACTGGCCTGCTTTGCACTCAGGACCACCGCTGCCTGATCCGCAGGCCTTATAAACTCACCCCTTATCATCCGGGTAGGATAAGGTGCGTGATAATCTCCCCACACATGAACGGCGGTCGCCATGGCATCGCGCCGCAGATGCCCATCCTGTATCAGGACGTCATCTTCTCTCAGATATGATCCGTAGTTTGTGATAAGCGGATCGGATGCCAACAAATTGATCATCTCATCATACCGCTCCTGCAGGGCATTCACGCTGACAATCATTTCATCCGGTTGTCGGTACACAGATGACAGGATGCAGACTGACCACAAAAGGCATGTTATGTTTATCATTAACAGTACAATGCGTTTAGCGCTCATTTTTCTATAACCCGCATCCCAAAATCCAGAGGCCTGTCCCAGGACACGATCACACGCTCGTAGCCCGTCAATCCCTCCACCACGGCTGCCATGCCATCCCCCAAATCCCTTGCCACAACCTGGACAGGCACGGCTTCCAGGCTGCTTCCCCAGATATCTTGCCGCTCCACTGCGATGAACACCTCCTCATCCAGTACCAGCGCGCTTTGGGGAATCACGCAGCCGACAAAACTGTTATCCGCCAGTACCCGCGATGTCGGGCTGTACAAGGTCACCTTTGCTGCCGACATAGAAGCGAAAGTAGCCGAAAAGTAGGTCGTCAAAGCTAAGGCGACCAGAAAGCCGATCAGAAGGCGTGAGGGTCTTTTTGATTCCATAAATTACTCCATCTCCGTCATACGCAGCTTCTCCTGCCACAGCCGCACACATTCCTCCGCCGTAATCTGTCCTTGTACATAGCGGCTCAGTTGCTTTTCCATATCATCATACAGGCTCATGTCCCAGGTATCGCGGTATGCGTTTTCAAGCGTAGAAAAGTAATGTGATTCATAAAAGGGGGTCGGCTCCTTCCAATTATTCTGGTAGGGAAAGAGTTCTTTACGAAGGTATGTATTTTCCTTGAGGTAGGCATGCTCATCCGCCCCATGACGCATAAACATCTCAGTGAAATAAACGGCCTTATCTATATTGTGAGAGTGGGCGTTGACAGACATCAGAATACTGTCAGCAGGATTACAATGCAGTGTTTTAGAGAGCCCCGGCATGGTCAGCCTAATGTCATTTCCTTCCGCATACTGCGCCCAGTTGGCGGGAAGATTCTCGGCAAACACCACAACCCCGCTGTGCGGCTCCTCATATGAGCCATCGGCAGGATAGAAAAGCCCTTCTTCATGGCATGTTTTCCACACGGACAGCATGTTGAAAACCTCCGGGATACCCAGGTCGCGTATGACTCCATTCTGATACAAAAGGGCAGCTTGATGCACCGGCAGCGAAAAATTCCTGATGATATTCCAATCCGGGTAAAACATCCTCTGGTAAGCCACATACAAATCGGGCTTGCCGTCTTCGTTGAGATCCTTGCGGCAAGCGCGGGCCAAAGCCAGGAAGTCATCCCAGGTCCAATCAGGCTGCGGCCATTCAATATCGTCAAGCAGTGGTATAAGTTGGCTGTTGACCGACAGCACATCACAGTTGTCCCATAGTGTCACCCCCATCAGCCTGCCCTTGTACCTGCACGTTGCGCTCATATCGATCCAAAGCCGCCAGGCGTCCGCCAAGGCTTCATGTTTCTCCAGGTCTTCAAACACACCGGCCTGCGCCAGATCGTTCCATAAGCTCGGCTCCGCTACAATCAAGTCAAATCGCCCCGGGTTACTCATCAGATCGAGCCGCAGCTGATCTGCCGTCATGACCTGCATATCCACCATCGTGCCGATATACCGATCCAGAAACAGCTGCTCCGTAGTGGATAACACCACATTGCCAATGTCCATGTCGCTGGCCACAGCGATGTTAAGCGCGCTGTACCCTTGGCGGTCCAATGCTGCAAGATCGATGGCTTGTATCATAGGAATATAGGTTTGGATGACATACAGGATATTGCCGGATACTAACACGCTCTGCGCCCAGTCCGCGCTGTTCCACCCATCCACATAGCAGATGGCCTGCATGGCCCCTGTCTTCATATCCACCCGATAAACTTTGTTGTTGTTCGTACCATAAGCCGTGACATCATCCACAGGGAAGAGAGTCTGTATTCGATCCTTTGTAAAAATTGTCTCGCCAGCCTTACTGACGATATAACGATTCTCTTCCTTGCTGACCGTAATCTCAAAAGTCTTAGGCTTCATATCTGTTGCCTGCCATATTCCATCCCGATAGACGGACGCCTTGCCGCCGATGATCGCCATAAGCTCTCCATCCTGCGCGATATACAAGTCGTTTTCCGTCACCTTCTTATTGGGAAATGGTATGTTCTGGTAAATCGATTGCCCCTGTGCTGAAGCATCTGTGCCCAACATCAGCATGAAAACAATAAATAACAACAAGCCTCGCTTTTTCAAACCACGCACCTCCAATCACTCTCTCACTATATATAGTGCATGAAAAGTAAAAAGGTTGCGTCGGTCCAAAAAATTATTTCTTATCTTGCATCCTCAACGATCAGCACAAGGTCCAGATCTTTGGTCGCGCGAAAGTCAACTCCCGCATCATCAAACAGCAGATCACAGGCACTTCCGCCAATCAGTACGTACTGATCTATAAAGTTATGAAAATACCGCCTAAAAACATCAATCCCCCTGACCATTCAGCCATTCCTCCATTACATCATGAAAGGTTTTTTCTATTCGCGGGTCCTCCCGCTCCTTTTCGTTCAAAGAGAGATACGCCGTTACCGGATCAACAGCCTGCGCATGGGCCACCACCCATTCATAAGTTAAAACCTGGACCAGCGTTTGCGGTTGTTCGTCGCTCGGCACGAGAGGCAGAGAGAACAGACCCGTCTCCTTGTCTTTCGCTTTACTGATTGCGTATGTGGGGTAGACATTATCATTGAGGTTTCCCCAATGGCTAAGCGCCGATATGCCGCCAAGCAAAAGGTCAGACGGATCGATCTTCATGTCCAGATGATATTCACGGACGACCGGGCTGCGCAGGTAAGGGCGGATCATCTTCCACAGTTCACCCGGTGTTCCCTTCCATACAAAGCGCCTGTACCGCCCTTCTTCAGCGATCAATGGCAAAGAAAGTCCCTCAATTTGATCAAAGCACCTGGAAACTGCCATTTTATTGGTGTCCAGCCTGATCGCCGCATCTGTCAGGCTGACTTCACGCCATCGCTCGTACATGGCCGCAAGCAGCAGACGCTGTGTTGGTCCGCCTATTTTTTTCACGCTCAGCTTATTGATATCCGCATGTTTTTTCATGGAGATCCCTATGAAAGGCAGATAGACAGCCTGATTTTCAACGATATAGGGAATCCCTTCCTTAGCCAGAGCGCGCTTGATATATGTGCTTACACGATCAAAATAAAATACACACTCAAGTTGCGTATGCTTCATCATCTGAATGCGTTGTTTTTTAAGCGCAACCAGCTTCTCCTTATCCTTCGGCCTGGCAAGAAGACAGCGCGTATCAAGTATCTGCATGACATACAGATCGTAGGCTTCGCTGAGATATACGGGCAGCTTTTTAGTCGAATATCTTCGTATATCAGCCTTTATATGCAACAGATTCCTGATGGTTTCTATGGCCACGTGCTCAACTCCTTTCATCTGATGTAACATACTTTTTGAATTGTAACATATAAGTTGTTACAATGCAATTTTTCGTTACTCTCTTCCCCGGATGACAAAAAGGAGGCCGATCGCTCAGCCTTCCTTCCTGAATACAATGACTCCGGGAAGCTAACGATACCGCCTGTTGTAAAGGATCAGCACAAGCACCGCGAAAAGCAAAATGACAGGCGGTAAAAACTGAAGCGGCACAACCTTCCGCTCATAGACGCCTCCTTCGCCCACAGCGGGCAGGGGCACAGGGTCAATGGGGAGACCATATTGCGGCAGCAGACTTCGCATGTTCAGCAGACTGATCGAAGGCACGCCCGCCCGCAGGTAGTGCGGAAGCAAACCCCGTCCTCTTTCTCCCCTTGGCAGAGCGCGCAGTATGCCGGCCGCCGTATATAGATTGCTTTCCTCTCCAAACGCGGTCATATTGCCGCCGATGTTGATAAAACCCCTGACGGGCCCGTCCGTTTCATACAATGCCGTCCGGGCTTTGATATTCTCCTCAAAATCTTCTTCACTCAGGAGCGGGTAGAGGGCTTTGAGCCTGTTTACAGCCGCGTCGCGGCTATTTTCATCCATATCAGACCCGATATCCTGCCCGCCGCCAATGGAAAACGCTATGGAGGGCTTGGAGATAAGCCCTTTTTGATAAAGAAGCCATTCCATATCCCCATATGTAAAATCCGGATCAGTCGCTCCATAGGTTGAAGCGCCTATGGAGAATATACTGACTCCCTCCAGTCCCATCGCGTCCGCGGCGCACAGCGCGGCGATATTAAGCGCGGGGAATGAGCCGGAAAAATTGAACGCTGCCTGATCGCCCGGCTTCAGGCCCATGTCTTCAAACATATCGGCAATCATCGCGGCGACATTCGGATTGGTTGTGGAACGCTTTGACTCCAGATGACCAAGGGTTGTCGTGATCCCGGTAAATTCCGGCCCTATCAAGCCTGTCATATTGGGATCATCCTGAGGATTTGGGAAGGCGCCCCGGGCATATTGCGCTTCTTTTACCGCAAGAAAAGCAGCCTCCGTACGGGCGGCGGCATCCATCATGCGATCAAACGCCGGCTTAGGCACAGAGACCTTGCTCGCTTCAAGGGCCGCAATCCCTCCCCCCAGAACCAAAAGGAGAAATATCAAGGGAAAAATCGGCTTTTTCACATCAGTAACCCATAAGCGGCATCTGAATCAGACGCAGCAGGCAAATCACAATGCCTAAAGCCAGCAGGGTCTTCAGGATTCCCTGCCTTTCCATTTCGCGCCCCAGCATACCCGGGATCAAATAGCCGATCGATACCGATAAGTTCGGCAAAAACGATGGCCCGTACACATAAAACTGCCCCAGCAGCACTTTCACCGCCATGCCGACAAGAAGGTAGAGCGCATATCGCCGCCTGCCCCATAAAATGGTGTAACGGGATAAAAGTTTCATCAGCCCCATCGTGGCCAACGAAACAGTCACTGTCAGCAGCATGCGCACAGGGTCATCAAAATAAAGCACAAAATAGGCAGGCACGATGAGCCCGCCCGGCACCAGCCCTGTAAGCTCCGTAAACAAGAAGCTGACAACAACGCCGATAAACAGCATCTCATTCATCTGCCGGCATCCTCCTTCTGCGCCGATTGAAGCAGATCGATTCCTTCTCCCTTGATGTTGCCTATCCCCACCAGCAAGGCGCCCCCTGGCAGGATGTCGACCGCGGCGCGCCAATCCGGAAGCTTTTTGATATCAAGCCCCGGCTGCGCCTTTAATAATGTCCTCCCGGCCAGCGCCCTTCCTGACCCTATCAGGAAGACGCGCGCGTCGGGAAAATGCGGGAAGAAATGCCGGGCAAACAATACAAAGCGGTCGGGGCGGTCGGCCCGGCAGTTGAACAAAAAGATAAGCTGCCTGTCTTCACGCGCAAACGGCCTCAGCTTCATCAGCGAGGATTGAGGGTCGTTGGCGGCAAACAGATTTAAAAAGTCCACCGGCTGCCCCTGCCTGTTCCTCAATCGGTAGACATTATGCATGCCCGGGTCTTCCTGTACATGCCTGAGCCCCTCGTTGATTTCCTCCTCAGTAAAGCCCAGATCCATTGCGACGGCACGGGCGACGGCCTCGTTCTCCCCCTCCCCTTCCTCGGGATGGCAGGGATACACCTTGCTTTCACGCCGCGCGCAGGCATCCTCCAGCACATGGAGATACACGGATTCCGCCGTATACAATTTGCCCTTGCGGGGCACGGTCCCGCATAGGGATTCCGCGATCTCTTCCAGGCTTTCCCCCATCTCCAGCATATGATCATAGCGAACGTTCGTGATGATGCCGACATCGCTGTTGATCATCATGTCCTCGCTGACCCGCTGGTATTCGGGTTTGACCGCCATGCATTCCAGGATCAGTACCTGCGCGCCTTCCCTTTTCGCCAGGCGGATCGTGCGCAGCTGTTCGCCGATGAAAGCGGGGCTTATGCGCCTGATGGGCTCATCGCGCCCGTCGACGTGGATGATCCGGGCATCGCTTCCCGTGGTTTTTGTCATCACCCGGTAGCGGCTTCTCAGCACAGCGTCCAGCATCCGGCTGACCGTCGTTTTCCCCCTGATGCCGTTGACATGGATGAGGCAGGTAAGGGAGCGGCGCGCCGACGCGTTCGCCTTTTTTTCAATCAGCAGCGCGGTGATGATCAGGCCCAGCAAGGGCAGGATGATCCCGGTCACGCTTCTTCTCTCCTTCCCGCCATGCTCACGCTTTGGCCTGTCCATGGCTTATAACTTGAATCCATCACAAAGAGCCATCAGGGGTCATGGCCTTACAAAAACTTTCTTTGGCTCAGTATAGCCGATAAGCATCGGTTTGTCATCCAAAAAGCAACGGTCACGAAAAGCCATTTTGTTATTTATATCTCATAATTCGTCAAAAGGTGCTCAAAAAGTGTTTGCGTGTGCCGTAGTGCCTCATGTCAATATGAGCGCGAAAGAAAGATTGATGCCTCAGATACT